>CAYGXU010000116.1:0-10120 GCA_964353875.1 uncultured Anaerolineaceae bacterium
TGGACTGTCGCGGCGAATGCCGTATACCCCGATGAAGCCTTTAAGCTGATCCTGGAGTTGACGAGCACAGACTTCCTGAGCAAAATGTGGGCGCTTCCTGGACACTCCGTCCCCTCCCGCCGATCCGCAGCCCAATCCATCCTGCAATTGGAAGGTGCGGATTACCAGTACGTACTTAATGCGATGGAGTACGCGCGTGGCTTCCGCCCCAATGTCCCTGGTGCATTTGAGGCATTCTTTAACGCCCTTCAGTTTACAAATGGCGTTTTTGCCGGGACCTATACCGTCGAGGATGGTTACAAGCAGGCTGAAGAGGCAGCCAATGCTGTCTTTACACGCGGCGCTCAATAAGACCACAAAATAGACCAAATAGACGAGGACCCCCTCCTGGGGGTCCTCAATATATAAATCAGCTCTTTTTATGCCTATTATTACGATACTCTCATTACCGACTTAAATAAAGGCGATCATGATGTCAGTTGAGATGGCAGAGAAGCCAGTTAGATCAGAATCAGAAGGAAAAAGTATCCGGCAAAAAATGACGAAAAGAAGGAGGCAGCAGGAGAAGATCGGTCCCCTCGCCCGTCATCGTGAACGGTGGTTCTACTTATTGATTTCGCCCTGGATCATCGGTTTCATCCTCTTTCAAGCGGGACCAATCCTGGGGGCAGGGCTCCTTTCCGTCGTTAATTTCAGTTTCTTGCGAGGCATCCAATGGATAGGCTTTGAGAACTATATCAGCCTGACGAAAGATCCACTCGTTGCCAAGACATTGACGAATACGCTCTATTACACTTTTGTTAGTGTCCCTTTAGGTCTCATAACAGCTTTTGTATTGGCTTTTTTCCTCAATCAGAAGATTCGAGGAATGAATATCTTTCGCACTATCTTTTTTCTGCCATCGGTGATCCAGGGCGTTGCTGTTTATATGCTTTGGGGATGGATTTTCAATCCGAAATTTGGATTGATCAACAATTTGTTGAAGTTTATTGGGATTAATGGGCCGGGCTGGCTCTATAATGAAAAGTGGGCCATGCCAACTCTCATCTTGATGAGTGTTTGGGGGGTGGGTTGGATGATGCTAATTTACCTGGCCGGTTTGCAGGACATCCCTCAAGAATTGTATGAAGCCAGCGAGCTGGATGGAGCCAACGGGTGGCAGAAATTACGCTATATCACGATCCCATTGATCTCCCCTGTAACGTTCTTTCTTTTCATCACCAGCATCATTGGTTCCATGCAGGTTTTTGCTCCAGCCTACGTGCTTACGCGTGGAGGCCCTGCCTATGCAACAACGACCATTGCCCTCCTGATCTACTTTGCTGCATTCTTATGGGATAGGATGGGCTATGGGGCAGCGCTGGCGATGCTATTATTCCTCTTCATTATGATCATTACCTTGATCCAGTTTGGCGTGGCGAAGCGATGGGTATACTACGCCTCGGAGGTTGAGTAATGAACGTTGACTTCCCCAAAACGGCTCAACCGGCTTTTCTCCAGCGCAAATCGGTTCTCGCTTTCATTCAGCGCTCCCTGGCTTATTTTTTCCTGGGATTGTTCTCGCTGGTTTTTTTAATCCCCTTCCTGTGGATGGTATCCACCGCATTTAAAGACCCAGGCTTAATTTATAAGTCTCCGCCAATTTGGATTCCTCCCGAAATCACATTGCAGAATTTTAAGCGCGGTCTTGAACTTATGCTCCCAAGCTTTGAGCGACTTTTCTTTAATTCGAGTCTCATCACTGTCTTAAGTATGACAGGCGCGATCTTTTCCTCGTCATTGGTTGGATTTTCGTTCGCTGTTTTCAAGGCTCGCGGAAAAAATGCACTCTTTACCCTCATGTTGGCGACTTTAATGGTGCCGATGCCGGTTACGTTAATTCCGCAATTTTTGCTCTTCACGAAATTAAATTGGGTAGATACCTGGCTGCCTCTCATCGTGCCTCATTTCTTCGCAGGAGCCTTTTTTGTATTCATGTTTCGCCAATTCTTTGGGACCATCCCAAGGGAATTGTATGACAGTGGAGAATTGGATGGCTGTTCGCCTTTTGGTTTGTACTGGCGTATCGCCGTCCCACTTGCCAAACCCGCTTTTGCCACAGCAGCTATCTTCAGTTTTCTCGGTTCCTGGAACGACCTCTTGGTCCCGCTTGTATACTTGAATGATCTGAACAAATTCACCCTGGCCTTGGGCTTGGCCAACTTCCAGGCGACTAATTACACCCTGCTTCAATATTTGATGCCCATGGCAATTTTAGGCCTCATCCCTGTGCTCACCTTATTCTTTCTTGCACAGAAATATTTCGTACAAGGCATTGTCACTACAGGGATGAAAGGGTAATGCATCATTATTGGTCGAGGCAATTCGTCTCGTCTTAAGATTAATAGAAGTTCAACGGGGGACATCGGAACCAATGAGAATGTCCTCTATTAGTTATTATTCCGGAGTGACT
Organism: uncultured Anaerolineaceae bacterium; assembly: GCA_964353875.1. Taxonomy (GTDB): domain Bacteria; phylum Chloroflexota; class Anaerolineae; order Anaerolineales; family E44-bin32; genus MGNI01. The sequence continues at coordinate 2,453 of CAYGXU010000116.1, forward strand.
GGATGAAAATCATCATTCGGGGCGGGGTGCTATTTACGCTGAATGTATCCGGCACAATCCTCAAAGGCGCGGATTTATATATCGAATCGGGAAAAATCGTGGCGATAGCGCCCAAACATCCTCCGTTCCCACTAGAGGCCGCAGATAAAATCATTGATGCCTCAGGCTGTCATGTGCTGCCCGGTTTTGTCAATGCCCATGGTCATCTGGATTTGGGATTGTTCCGTGGTCTGGGTGAGTTCGTACCAGGGCTACCTTGGAATGAGTTCTTCAATCGACAGGCTATGCTGGCGAGGCATCTTGGTGAAGAGGAATATATCTTAGGCGTGAAGTTGCTCATTGCCGAGATGATTCGCGCCGGGATTACCAGTTTCGCCGATGTCCGTCATGAGGGTCCAGGTGCGCTTCCGCTTCTCGATCCCATTGCCCAGGCAGTCATGAACACGGGCATGCGCGCCGTCCTAAGCCCTCAGGCCTTTGGATATGTCAATACCGGGGGTACAAGTCTGAAGTACGATCGGTCTGAAGTCGATCGTACCATGCAGGTCAGCCTCGATTTCGCCAGCAAATGGCAGGGTGCAGGCGATGGACGCATCACCACGATGTTGGGATTGGCCAATCCTCCCGTGCCGATGCGATATGAATTAGAGTTGCTGGAAAAGGCTGTAAATCAGACGGGTCTTCCTATCCAAATGCATTTGGCAGAGATCGCATTAGAAATTATGGAATGGGAGGAGTTGTATGGCAAAGGACCGGTGAAAGTGTTCGAGGAGTGCGGTCTTCTGGAACATCATATTCTGGCCGGTAATGTTGTCTTTCTGGACAAAGAGGATGTGACCATTCTTCGCAATTTCCCCTTCCATGCCAGCACCTGTCCTCAGAATTGCTGCAAGTTGACCCTTGGGATGCTCGACATCCCACTATTGTTGGAGCATGGAGTGAATGTCTGTCTGGGGACCAATGAAGTGGTATCCAATAATAATTTGGATATGGCGGAAGAGATGCGCTTTGCTGCGCTCTATCACAAAATGCAACGAAAGGACCCTTCTGTGCTCTGGGGTGATCAACCACTTCGATTGATTACAGAGCGGGGAGGTCGGGCACTGGCGACGCAGGTGGGCGTTCTTGAAGTGGGACGGCCTGCAGATATCATCCTGATGGAAGCAACTGGTCCACATATGGTCCCCGCCCACGATCCCTTGGCTAATCTCATCTATGCCTCCTCCGCTGCGGATACGCGTACGGTGATCATCGATGGCAGGGTAGTCATGGAAGAACGAAAAATCCTCACCTTCGATGAATACGAGGTCATCCGCGAATTAGAAAGGAGATTGGAGCCTCTACGCGCCGAGCTGCCAGTTGTAAAACCAGGGATATCCGATCGGATCTTTGAACTCCGCTGGGAGGTGGATCGAGAGCCATAAAGCAGGGAATTGAATAATGATTCTCGATGGATAGAAGATCGAGAAGAGCACAAAACCCCAGATTGTCTCTTATCTGGCTCATCACGACTTTCCGAGATCATATTGTCGGACTTTCAAGGAATTGCATGTTTACATTAAAAGAATGGCCATGGAAACCCAATCCGGATTACACTCGCACCGAGAGGGCATTACGCAGGCAGGGGGATTGCCATCATGTGCCTCTTATGGAGATCGCAGCTGACCCTGAGGTCATCGCTGCTGTTCTTGGAGAATCCATCATTCCAGAAGGGGATGATCTTGAAATTAAACATTGTGCTCTGGATCAGAGAATTCGTTTTTCTCATCGACTTGGCTTCGATGTCCTATGTCAAGGCGCAGAATTGCCCTTACCTGAATTGCTCCGATTGGAGGCAGGTGACACGGCTTACCTGGCCAGAGCAGCACGTCATTGGGCGGATGAGAAATCCGGTGCGATCACGAATTGGGAGGAATTCGATCACTATCCTTGGCCGAATTCTGTAGATGCTAATTACGAACCAATAGAATATCTGATTAATCATCTTCCTGAGGGGATGGCGCTGATTGTAGGGGTCACGGGCATATTTGAACCGCTGATGTATCTCATGGGGTTGGAAACCCTGGCATTGCTTCTTTATGATGATCCTGAACTGATCCAGGCCATTTGCGATAAGATCAGCGAGATCTTCCTGCCTGTAGCTCGTTCTCTCGTTCAGATGGACAAGGTCATCGGTCTCACGACTTCGGACGATATGGGTCACAAGACGGGGACATTGATCGCTCCCCAGTTCTTGCGGAAATATGTTTTTCCGTATCAAAAAGAGCTGGTTGCCTATGCACATGAACAGGATTTGCCATTCATGCTCCATAGTTGCGGCCAATTAGACGGCATCATGAAAGATCTCATTGAAGATATCAAGGTTGACGCCATTCATTCTTTTCAAGATGTGATCGAATCGGTGGAATCTTTTTCAAAGCGATATTCGGATCGGATTGCAATCGTCGGGGGTGTGGATGTTGATCTGCTTGCACGCGGTTCAGTGGAACAGATTCGCATACGGACACGTCAAATCCTGGAAGCCTGTGCACCCAGCAGGGCCTACATCTTAGGCAGCGGTAATAGCATCGCCAATTACATCCCTGTGCAAAATTTCCTGGCGATGTTCGATGAAGGTTGGCGTTTTAATCTGTCTTTATGAGAATTGCGGAAAATGCATCATCTATTGCCTTCCGATAGAAATATTTCCATTGACGTATTTTTCTTAGAAGATTCATAACTTTTCGGGAATCTGCATAATAACAATGGACTTCGGCTTTCTTCAGGATGAGTTCTTTTACCGACACAAACGAAATAGTATCAAATTTCGCATTTATTTTCTGTTTGGTTGAAGCAGTATTCGATCCGAAAGTATCAATCGGTTGCCCAATACCACCGGTCTGACTGACCTGCAAGCAGATAAAAGAAATCAGATCCAGAGGTCGATGATGAACATTGTCGTCGTGATGTCAGATACACTCAGAAGGGATCACTTGCCCTGTTATGGGAACAATGATGTTATTGCGCCTAATATTAATGAGTTTGCGGAAAAGGGACTTATTTTCGAAGATTGCAGAGCCGGGTCCTTTCCCACCATGCCAGCAAGGGCAGATTTGTTTACGGGTAGGTTCACCTATACAGAATATGATTGGGGCCCACTCCCGCAAAATAGCAAACCGCTTGCTCAATGCCTTTCTGAAGCGGAATATCTCACGTGTGGATTTGTCGATACCCCTTTCCTGATAAGGAATGGGTATGGCTATGATCGCGGATTTGATGATTTTCTTTGGATTCGCGGTCAAGCGGGCATTGCCAGGCAGGATGTTGTTTCACAAAGGGTGACCGAAGAGGATTATTTTGCCCCGAAAACTTTTCAAAGCGCGATACATTGGCTGGAACGTCATTACAAAGAAAACAATTTCTTTTTGTATATTGATACCTGGGACCCCCATGAACCCTGGGATCCTCCCGAATATTATGTCAAGTTATATGATCCTACTTATAATGGGGAATTGATTCACCCATGTTATTGGAATTGGCAGGAACAAGGATACAGTCAAAGGGATATCGAGATTGCGCATGCCTGTTATTGCGGGGAAATTACGATGGTCGATCGTTGGTTCGGCATCCTTTTGGATCGCCTGGAAACTTTAAATCTCTTATCCTCAACAGCGGTTATTCTATTATCCGATCACGGCTTTTACTTTGGCGAACATGGCCTCTTCGGCAAAACACGTTTTCGGTGGGAGAACAACATACCTTTTGTTGAAGGGTTGTTAATGCGCGGATTAAATGGCTATCAATATCGTTCGCCTTTGCATAACGAAATTACACAAATCCCGTTGATCATGCAAATACCAGACGAGGTCGCACAACGCGTCCAAGGGCTATGTTGTATCCCCGATATTATGCCAACTATTTTAGAACTTGCAGGGATAACAATACCCTCTCAGGTACAGGCGCCTTCACTCATCCCTTTAATACGGGGCGATAGCAAAAATATTCACGATATTGTCGTCACTTCGGCCTATTTAGAGAATGTCGGTTCTCAAACGAAAATTGTAGATGATGTCGCCCGTGAGGTTAATGAATTATCGCCAAGTACGATAACGGACGGGGAATGGGATTTGCTTTATAGTGTCTACGGGGAATCCGTTGAACTCTATAACCGGATTGAAGATCCAGGACATCATTTGAATCTTGTAAATGAGTTTCGGGTAAAAGCAGAGGAATTGCATGGGAAATATCTAAAATTATTATACGATCTCAAGATAGACAAGGACATCCTTGAACAAAGGCTCAGAATTTAATTCCAGATTAGCTAATTCCAAAAAAAATTTCATTTTAATCTTATCCCTACTAGAGGTGCATGATGAACATCATTCTCGTGGTTTTTGATACGCTTAGAAAGGACTGCGTCGGGATTTACGGCTCTCCGCCATGGTGGAAGATTCATACTCCCCATTTCGATGCTTTTGCAGACCAGTCGCTGGTGATGACCAAGGCCTTTCCTAATGCGTTGCCTACGTTGCCGACCCGCATTGCGCTCTACACTGGGCATCAGGTCTATCCATTCGAGAAGGGCGATATTCGCCTGAAGGGAGATTTCGTCGGTGCACCGGGGTGGGGTCCCATTCCCGAGGAATGGCCAACCCTTTCTGAAATGCTCAAAGAAGCAGGATATCGAACAGCGTTGATCTCCGATGTTGCTCATATGTTCAAACCTTCGAAGAACTTCTGGCGAGGTTTCGACCAGTGGACTTTCCTGCGTGGTCAAGAGGCTGATCCTTATCGTTCGGGTCCGCATCTAACCCAGGAACAAATCGAGCATTGGCTACCTAAAGAACTGCTAGAACTGGAACGCCCCATGCCGATTGGTGTAGAGTACGATAAGGAAGAACTCATTAATTTTGTCCATCAGTGCATCATGAATATCCACGATCGAACCAAGGAGGAAGATTACTTCGTCCCAAGAGTTTTCCAAGAAGCAGCCCGTTGGGTTGAGCAGAATCAAGATGCAGAAAAATTCTTCCTCACCATTGAGTCTTTTGATCCTCACGAACCATGGCTTGTTCCAAGTCATTACCGGAAGATGTATTACGATCGAGAGGGTAAGGAGCAGGTCATAACTGGCTATAGTGATGTGACGCTTCTGGACCCGGCTCTGATGGATCGGACGCGTGCCAATTATTGTGGATTGGTTACGATGTGTGATCGCTGGTTTGGATACTTCATGGAATCCCTGCGTGTTTTAGGATTGCTGGACAATACTCTCATCATTTTCACTTCGGATCACGGTCACTCACTGGGAGAGGGAAATTATCTCGGAAAAAGAGGTTATCCATCGGCTCCCGAAGTTTATGAACTGCCCCTCATAATCCGCTTCCCTGGAGGCGAGCATGCTGGATCTACAAGTGACATGTACGTGCAGCACGCTGACATTACAGCGAGTATCCTGGATCGAGCGGGCGTGGCATTTCCAAAAGGAATCGATGGCGTTCCATTTATCCATGAGGCTCTCTCAGGCGGAGCAGGGCGAAGAGCGCATGTAACAGTGGGGTGGAGTGCTTCGCCAACCGTGATCAATGATCGCTGGTGGTTTAATTGCAAATTCAATGGTTCAGGAGTTTTGCTTTACGATCGAAAAGCACCTGCTCCTTTTTCGACGAATGTCGCCGATGAGAATCAGGAGATTGTCGATCAGCTCTATTCGATCGCCAAAGAGGACGCTGGTGGAGCTTTCCCGGATTGGCTGCTCAAACTTGCCGAGATGGAGGTTGATGCTCCTGGGTGCAGCCCTATCGCAGCCAGAGCATGAACGACAGAATGTGAGAAGATATCAAGAACAAGCCTGGGAAAAAGGTGGTTAGTCAATGTGTTGACTCGTCGATAAGTAAAATCTCGAAGGTGAGGATTATGGAAGTTTCGTTGGGCTTCTGTTAATATGACTTCTTCGTAAACTAAATGGTTGATCAGGCGATTAGCCGGTGCCTTTTAATAAATCGGCAATTTCAGGAGATAATCATCGTGAACATCATTCTTATCGTCTTCGATACGCTGCGGAAGGATTGCCTTGAGGTTTATGGCGCGCCCTCTTGGGGGGATGTCTCCACTCCTCATATCGACGCGTTTTCTGCTCAATCCATCGTTATGAAGCGGGCCTATCCGAATGTGTTGCCTACTCTGCCTGCGCGCATCGCGCTTTACAGCGGTCAGCAAGTCTTCCCTTTTGAGCAGGGGAATATTCACCTTAAAGGAGACTTCGTTGGAGCGCCCGGGTGGGGACCGATTCCGGAAGAATGGCCCACATTGGCGGAGACACTCCATCAAGCAGGTTATCGGACAGCCCTCATTGCAGATGTCCAACATATGTTTAAACCCTCAAAAAATTTTTGGAGGGGCTTTGATCAATGGACCTTCCTGAGAGGGCAGGAAAACGATCAAGCCCGATCCGGGCCTCATGTAAGCCAGAAAGAGATTGACCACTGGCTTCCGAAAGAAGTACGTGAGAATGTGAACTTCATGGGACCGGTGGAACATTTTATACAACAATGTCTGATGAACATGCATGATCGTAAAGGCGAGGAGGATTACTCGGTGGCGAAGCTGTTTCAAGAAGCTGCGACCTGGCTGGAGCAAAACCAAGATGCGGATCAGTTTTTCCTGGTGATTGAATCCTTCTCTCCCCATGAGCCCTGGATCATCCCTCCCCATTATCGCAGGATGTATGACCAGCGACAGGGAAAAGAACAGGTGATCTCACCCTACACGGACATCTCCGCGCTTCCGCCTGGGCTGCTCGAACGCACTCGCGCGAATTACTGTGGAATGGTCAGTATGTGCGACCGTTGGTTTGGATATTTCATGGAGAGCTTACGGGTTCTGGATCTCCTAGAAGACACCCTGCTCATTCTTACTGCGGATCATGGCCATTCCCTTGGTGAAGAGGGCTACTTGGGTAAACGCGGCTATCCGAGCCGCCCTGAGGTGTTTGATGTGCCGCTCCTCATTCGTCGCCCCGGCGCCCTGCATGGCGGCAAAGTGAGCAATATGGTTGTTCAACATGTGGATCTGACCGCCTCCATTTACGAAGCTGCCGATGTTGCACATCCAATTAAACTAAGCGGCGAATCATTTTTGCAGGACGCGATCGCAGGCAATAGCGGCAAAAGAGATCACGTCACGATTGGATGGGGTTCCACTCCCACGCTGATCACTGATCGATGGTGGTTCAATTTTAAAGTCGACGGCACGGGAATTTTCTTGTATGATTTGCATGATCCTGAACCTTTTATTCATAATGTCGCGGATAGCGAGAATGAAGTTGTAGAAGAACTCTTTTCGCAAGCACTCAATGATGCTGGGGGGAAGTTTCCCGATTGGCTAATCGAGTTGGCTGCGAGTGAGGAGGATGCACCTGGCTGCAGCATCCTTGCTGCTCGCGGGTAGATAAGGAAATCCCAGTTTGATAACGTCGATAATGAAGGGTTCGATACAGAATCCAAAGAAGCGAGTTGTCACACCATGAGGGAGTACCTGTTCGCTTCTATAATATGGAAAGATTCCTGATTAGCATATGTGCAAGAGATCGATAGGGGATTAATACAACTGGAATTTTGATCATTACCGCAGATGGCCTTGCTAAAGGCTTATCTTATGGAGACATCCTGAAGATAGTAAATGCACGAT
>CAYGXU010000117.1:0-10071 GCA_964353875.1 uncultured Anaerolineaceae bacterium
TGAGCGATTTGGACCGTTGCTGCGGATGCAATCCCTGTTTCCACGCCGCCCCAAACGGAGATCCCTGTTCGGGGTTCCATCATAGAGAGTCGGCCATAATAAATGATGGGTAAGCCAGGCTGGATCAGCTGTACCAACAGGATTGAAGCCAGTATTTCAGCATTCTGTTGAGCGAGAGCTCCGGCCAGGGACATCGGAGCGGTAGCGCCAGCGATAGGGCAGGGCAAGGGTCCAAAGGGAATCTTCAAGCGTGCGATTTCCATCATCGCATCTACGCTATTGCCGGGAAAGGTTAATGGGCTGATGGGTGAGACGCTTAATGTAAGAACTTCCTGGGGTGGGCCAATAACGGAGGCCATTTGGGCAATGTAACGCACCTCGGTCGAGCTGAGGACGCCCGGTCCTTGAACAGGCTTGGTGGTATGGGGGATGGAATGCCGAACCATCGCCAGACTAGTCAGAGGACCCGGGACGTCTTGAGGTGTGAAAAGAGGGACGACGCTGGTCACATTTTCCAGCGCATCGAGCAGACGAGTGCTGTCGCGCACATCCTGGACGGTTGCCGGGCGATGCTCTTCCGTGGAGGGATCCATCACATCGCGAGCGCCACCGAGGTTATGCCAGTGCAGGTTCCCATCGCCGAGAATGATCGTTTCCCCTCCACGACCTCGGATACTGACCTGCTTAGGGCAAAGATCTATGGATCGTTCCACCAAATCCGCAGGCAAGCGGACAAGGTCATCATGCACCGTCGCGCCTGATCCCGTAAGAACCTCAAGCGCTTCTGGGTGAGTTAAGGCAATCCCAACTTCACTGAGGATGCGCAATGTAGCCGCGTGAATCGCATCAAGCTCATCATTGGTTAAAACCGAAAGATGGATCATTCCTCTTCTCTCCTAAAATGATCGGGTAAGTTCAGTTTCATTCATAATGGTTATAGGTTACAGTTGAAAAGAATGGAACTCCCCTTGACAGGGAGGACCTTTGGCAACCCAAAGCACGCGCTCGGTGAGATCCATAATCAGTGAGGCCAGGGTTTGAAAATTGTCATGAAGTGGGAGGGTGGGATCAGGGTGAGCGCAAATGGAATCGGGGTGATTGGCATGATCGCGCAGCAATTGCTGTAGATCATCGATTGTCATAGAACCTAATCGGTCACGCAGCAATCGAGTCGCTCGCTGGAGCCGCACATGTGAATTGGCATAAGTACGTTCTTTCTCGGTAGCCTTCAGCTTTGGGGACAGGTAATGGTTAGTATGGACCAGCCAGCCTTGCTCGCCATCCATGATTTCATGTTGTAGGGCGCTGGTTTCGACGCTGAAGAGTGAGCCGGTGGCATCTGCAAGTAAGAAGTGATATCCTGCTCCCCTACGTTTCGGGATGCAAGCGCGCAGGGCATCCGCCATGGTTTTTGCGCCCAAGACGGCGCGAGAATATATGATACGCGGGACGCCAGAGCGGATATCCGTGGAATATACTGAATCGATGCCAACACCGATCCCTTCGGCATTGAAGCCGATATTCACCAATAAAGGACCATAAGTCAATCCAAGAAACCCAGGTCCCTCCTTTGACTTGGCATGCACCAGATAAAGCGTATCCTGATCGAGGTTGAGCCAGTCCTCATTGTGTGCTAAGAGCACATGGCCGTTCTCTGTTTGGTCGTCTCTTACCGCCAGCGTTGTGCAAGAAGGAGAATGCTCCTGGCTATCTGTTAGAGCTTCAAAGCAGTTCAAGGTCCAAACTTCTTCAAAGGGCACGTTTGCCCCCTCAGCGATCCCGTTTAATTCATCGAGGATATCCGGAAAATCCTCTTGCGCTTGCCGCAGGTATTTCTGTGCTTCGAGTAGTGCGCTTTCCCATGGGCTATGGAGAATATCAGGGATCATATGGCGATAACGAGATATGGCGAGTTGGATTTGGGAACGCGCGCCTTCTCCTTGCTCACGGCCACGTTTGATCGAATTGCCTGAGATATGCAGGATGGGGATGGCCATTTCCATCGATGTTCCTATAGCAGATACCAATCGCAGAACCGTTCCATATGGTGGTAGAAGTCCAACTGGTTCTTTCGTTGTAGCAAACCATGACCCTCATCCGAATAGGTCTTGTACTCAAAGGTTTTGCCCTCATTTTTTAGGGCTTCGACCAATTCCTCCGATTGTAATGGGTGCACGATCTTATCCAGGAGACCGTGGACGATCAGGAGTGGTCGTTTGATATTGACCGCATGCCGTACAGGAGAGCCGATGTGGTATGACTCAAGATCGTCTGCGGGATGGCCCATCATACGTTCCATATCTTCGCGTGTGCCGCGCTCGCTTTGAGCCCAGGAGGTGAGGATGTTACAGTCGCCATATTTGGCGATAGCGCAAGCAAAGCGGTATTTCGGATCGTAGGCAAGCGCACAGACGGCCAAGTAGCTTCCATAACTCGAGCCGTATATGGCGATGCGTTTCGGGTCGATCCATTCCAGGGCGGCCAGATAATCTGCCCCGGAAAGACAATCTTCCTTGTCTCCGACGCCCCATGTATTATGGTTGGCACGTTCGAATTCGGTCCCATAGCCGTTGCTGCCGCGAAAGTTGGGTGCGAGCCAGGTATAGCCCTTTGCGCACATGTATTGTGCCCAGATGTCCCATTCTAAAAGATATTGTGACGTGGGACCGCCGTGGGGAAATACGATCGCTGCGCCGTTAGGATTTATGGGTTTGTAAAGGAAGGATGGGATTTCCAAACCATCATAGCTGCGATAGATCGCTTCCTGCGGCATGACCAGATCGAGAACCTGCAAAGCGGGTAGGTTACTGAAAGTGAGTTGTCGCACTTGTCGTGTGTCCAAATCCATGACATAGATGTCGTGTGGCAGAACGGGGCTTTCGAACTCGAAGGTGATGGTTTTACCATCTGGGGTCCATCGGGGGCGGGTGTGAACGCCTTGATCTGTGCGTAGAAAGTCCACCTGACCGCTATCAACCTCTATGATTGCCAGATGTAGGGCGCCACGTCGATTTATCGTACAGGCGATGCGGGTGCCATCGGGAGACCAGGCGATTTCATCCACGTCATGGCCTAAACGGGTTACTTGACGTTCGACACCTGTGTGTGGGTCGATCACGAATAGTTCATAATGCCCGGGTTGCTCGGAGATGAATGCGATCAGGCGACCATCGGGGGACCAACAAGGATAGGTGGCTTCCATCTCCGCTGTGCCCGATAAGAGGCGCGTTGTGTCGTTTTCGATATCAGCGAGCATGATATCGAAGCGATTGAGGTCTTCCATGGGGGAATGGATATAGGTGATATAGCGACCATCAGGAGAGGCTTCAGGCTCATAGTCATGTCCAGGTCCATCACTCACAGGGAGAGGCCATGATCCCTCAATGTCGGTCAGCAATATCCGTTGTCGCTCGTCGCGTTCGACGGTCACCAACAAATGGTAGCTATCCGGCATCCAGCGAGGTGTATCTGCATGGGTGGTGAAGCTGGTGATTTTTTTGGGCATGCCGCCACTTACAGACACAATCCAGACATGGTTCTTCTCGGTGTACGCGATCCACTCACCATTCGGGGACCATTGCGGGGCGTCATCAAACCAGTAAGGCCTGGGTGCACGGTCAGGCGTCATGCGCGCAGGCCAGCCGCCCTCTTTCGGCATGATGTAGAGGTCGGAGGCATCGCCATGATCCCAAAAGTAGGCAATACGTTTGCCATCTGGAGATAGTGAATGACTTCGTGGCCTTCCAAGTGAGGTAATTAATGGGATGCTCCAACCATCCGGCGGTTTAATATCCGGTCGTGGTTGCGCTGGCCAGCCCCCGCGTTCATATTTCGCTTTTAATTCCAGTTCTCTCAACATCTTTCCCACTCCCAACAATCGAAGAGCACGATCTATTCAGAAGACCCGTTTCAGGATAATTCTAATCGATCCGTTGCAAAATCAGTCCACCTAAAGAAATACCCGAATTCTGGCCTGGTTGTCAATAGCAAGAAAACCTCCGCATGAAGATCTTACAAGTGGAAGTTTAGACAAGATCAAGAAAGGGGAACGGGTTTCATTGGTACTTCTTTCTGGTCAAAAAAGCCGATGTCTTCAATATGGTTGCGGGCATTGTTTGAATGCAATCGATGCTATTCACTTCTGATTTACCCTCCTTAATTTGTCATGGGTGTTCACCGTTAGCGACGATGAGTTTTCACTGATTGCATGCAAGTTCAGTCCCTCTTCACTATCTAAGCAGGAGTTGGGAAGCGGGTTGATTTCTAGGATGTGTGTGGGATCAATGTAATTGTTGAGCAGCGATATCCCCGAAGTGGGAACTTCCTTCCTAGCTATGTTTGTCAAAGACACATACAGGTCATGGGGGGTTGATTTGAAGAGTTGCCCGTCCCTTATTCGACCATTGCGCCTTCATGGAAGGACTTAATGATGACCCTGCCGGGCAGATGTGTTTTGCCCGCTCATCCTTGCCTATTTTGAGAGGTTGGCACGATAATGAGTCCCTGAAAATCGTGCTATCAAACTTGGTGAGAAAGCCTCAATCATCGAAAGCTCCTTTGAGGCATTCCCGATAATCATATCGATAGCCATGAACCGGCTGCTCTGACGCGCTGCTATGGAGGGTGGCCTTCGAAACGAGGCCGGAGGATAGCAGCTTCAGGCAAACAATCCAGGAGGGATGTCATCATGACCTGGCTTGGGTGTGCAAAGGAAATCGAGGGACAACTGGTCGCTTGGCGCCGTGAATTCCATATGCATCCGGAATTGGGATTTCAAGAGACACGCACGGCAGCACGAGTGGCAGAAGAATTAACACGCTTGGGTTATCGCCTACGTACGGGCGTGGGACGGACAGGAGTGGTGGGCGACAAGGGGAAGGGTGAACCTCTCATCGCCCTGCGATTTGATATGGACGCCCTCCCGATCCAGGAAGCCAATCAGGTTCCCTATGCCTCCCAAGTGGAAGGAATCATGCACGCCTGCGGACATGACGCCCACATGGCGATCGGTCTTGGTGTGGCTGCTCTATTGGCGCGGGAAGAATTTCCCGGGACGGTGCGCTTTATTTTTCAACCGGCGGAGGAGCTGGAGGATGAGCAGGGATTTAGCGGGGCGTCACGCATGGCGCAGGAGGGAGTAATGGAGGGGGTGGCAAGGGTGCTGGCGTTGCATGTCGCCAACTCCCTTGAAGTGGGCGATATTGCCATTGAGGAGGGCGCTGTTTCAGCCGGCGTAGATACTTTTTATGGCAAAGTTGTCGGTATTGGAGGCCATGGCGCCAGACCGCATGAGACGCTAGATCCAATCTATCTTGCTGGGCATGTAGTCTTGGCTGTTCATGGAATCGTCTCTCGAAGATTGGATCCGTTTGCGCCAGCGGTGATCACCATCGGTTCCATCCATGGGGGCATAGCGGACAATGTGATCCCGGATGATGTACAACTCACTGGCACCATCCGCTACAGGGATACTGCCGTGCAGGAGCGCATCCACATGGAACTTGAGAAAGCCTTTGGTGTGGCTCGTCAGTTAGGTGGGGATTACACGCTAAGGATCGTCCGTGGCTGCCCTGCGGTGCTGAATGATGCTCGTGTGGTGGAGTTGATCCGCGAAGTGGCGAACGAGCTCCTGGGGGAGGGGCATATGAAAGAGCCCGAACAGTCGATGGGAGCGGAGGATTTCTCTGTCTTTTGCGGGATTGCACCGGGAGCGATGTTCCGCTTGGGCTGTCGCATCGAGGGAGATGAACGCATCGCCCATAATCCTTACTTTGATATCGACGAAGGATGCCTGCCAATTGGGGTGGCGATCCTGGCAGAGGCGGCAAGAAGGCTTTTAATACCAATGAGAGACGATTGATTGGTTCGACAAAATTCCTTTTGACTGTTGGATATTCAATCTAGGTTAAGGTCCGAATTCGTGGGAGTTCTCAAGATGAATGCGGATTTCCAGGTGGAAAGGTCGTCGCCCTCACCTGATGGCATGCCTTGTAAGCGATAAAGCTCAAGATCCCTCAATCCACCCCATCTCCAATTGAAGGCGATCGGCCACCTCTCACGGTTTCATGATCAGGATTTGATAGTTCCCTTGTTCCACCTGAAATACTCTCTCATAATTTTCGCCTATTTGCGGCTCAATTAATTTCCAGATCCCAGGGAGACCGTTGTATAAGTCATGGTCGACATAAATGGCTTCTACACCTTGATCCACCATCCATCTAAAGAACCCATCTGGGGTTCGGCCCTGTGGCACATCCGTGGACGACAATCCTGCATTGCTCATTTTCGCTGCCCACACCACGCCGGGTGAGGCAGCAGCCACAGTTGTGCCTGGTTCAAAGTGTTCCACCAGATAATTAACGCATTGCTCTTTCGGATCTGTTCCCATGGTACGGATCACAGGGCTGGGAAAATTTCCACGGATGATAATCCCTGCTATAAGGAGCATCAAGAGCGGGATAGGGCTGAGGAATTGTCCTTCTCTGAAGAACAACATGTAGAGTGCCCCAATACACAATAGGGTGATTGCCGCGCCGTAAAAGATGGCCAATTTGTTATCGATGATTCCATAGAGGCAAAATGCAAGCAGAAGGATCGTTACCCAACTTTTCTCAATTCGGGATTGTAAATTGGATAATATCGCAGCCAAACCGATGGCTGCCAGGCCAAAAATGACATAAAAGGGGAATTGGAAATGTCCATGCCGAAAGAGTGTAATTGCGAAGCCAGTTAACAAATGTGCTGGCCAAAGGCATAATATCGTGGCGATACCATATTCTTTTCGCCTGAGCAATTCAATCATCCCTCGGCCGGCAAAGAGGAAAAGCAGGACGGCAAAACGGATCCCATAAGCAAGAAAGATGATTTGGGGGAGAACCTTCACAAGTGCCGTCAGCCGTTTCAGATATTCTTGGGGGTTGCGCTTGATGGCAGTGAAAATGGAATATCGATTTTCCTCCGCTGTACCGAATAGTCTGCGCGCCTCCAAGCGCGATTCAACGACAGCGCTGAATTCGCCATCCCCTGAATAGAGCACCTGTTGCCCAGATTCAAAATTATCATAGCTCCGCTCCATGGTTCCCAGCCGATAATCACCCGTCGCCAATCCATACATGAAGACATATCCGCCGATAAGGATCAGAAAAGGCAGAAGGCTGCTTAACAAGGAACGCCACCAAATCTTCCTTTGGAGACTGATGACCAAACTCAGGAATACCAATATGATGAAAAGAACCACTCCGTCATTACGCGCCAATGCTGCTAATCCCATGAATAAAGAAGCGAGGATTAAATGTTTGCGATCGGTCGAATCTTTATACTTCAGTAATTGCCACAAACTTAGCGCGGCCATTGAAGCAAATAGAGGATCGCTGGGAAAACGAAGCATTTCAATGGCGAGAGGAGTTACGAGGAAAATGCCGAGAGCGATTGCTACAGGCGCGAATTTAGATAATTGAGAGGCAACCAGGTATGTCCCCAGCCAAAGCAGAATGAATAGAAGTGCTTTTCCCAGAGAGGCGCTATAGACCATCCAGTAGGTAGATGCTTTGAATGGAAGGTAGGTTAATCCAAAAAAAAGGGCTGTGAGTGGATTTCCTGCAAAAGCCGGAAAGCGACCTTCATCGATGAGTAATTGACCCGCGCGCAAATATCCAGCTTCGTCCCATGGATTTAGATCGCTGAGATTGGGGAGAAATACGGCATAAACCAGGAATAGGTTAAGAAAAAAAAGTAGTAGCGGGATCAGATGCTCTTTTTTCTTGGGCAGATGGCTAATCCCTTCTATAACACGCGCCATGGATTTATCCTCTTCTCCTGGGATTTATAAGCTCCATCCTGAAGTGTGAACCCCTTCCCCTGATATCTGGATACCTATTTCTCAAAAATAATAACCCGACTGCTCTCATATAGAGGCCTGTATATATTTGATGGTTAATAACACCAAAGAGAATTGCATTCGCCTCATATATTATCACCAGAAAATTCTGAAACCAAAACAAGAATCGAAATAGGCGCACTGCCACAAACTTGTTTCTCATTTAAGTGCCCTTGTTGTGGGTCCGGACGGAATGGGCATTTTGCACGAATGGACGATCTTCATAATGGTCTCTGATCATCAAGATAGGCAGGATGATCTAACCTTGTTTTTTAAGTAGGTATTGACCAGATTTGTCATGGTAGAACCCATTAGGAATGAGCATTCACTTCTTCGCTATCGCCACGGCAAACACGAAAAGTAATCCTGTTGGGATGGGATTTATGGATAGTAGATTGCTAACATTCGAAACCGCGCAACAGGTATAATCGTAATTCTAGCGGCAGGTGGAACCACCTATGGCGATGCGCGAATTCTCGCTTGAGAACGAATATCCCTATAACCGTTCGGGTCCCGTGCGTTGGATCGTCTCGCATACCCTGCGGTACCCGATCTTTCCCCTACTGATGATCTTAGCCGCAGTCGGGAACAATTATGCCTTTAGCTATGTGCAGATATTCATCGGTAGGGCGTTCGATCTGATCACCAGTTCGGGCTGGACGCAGTCTGCCCTTATCGTTGCGGCACTCTCCGTGTTGGCTGCCGCTGCCAGCCAAGGGCTAACCGGATTGATCCGTAATTATGCGGGTGAATTCTTGGCTCAACGCATCGAACGTGACGCGCGCCATGAGTTGT
Organism: uncultured Anaerolineaceae bacterium; assembly: GCA_964353875.1. Taxonomy (GTDB): domain Bacteria; phylum Chloroflexota; class Anaerolineae; order Anaerolineales; family E44-bin32; genus MGNI01. The sequence continues at coordinate 8,672 of CAYGXU010000117.1, forward strand.
ATGTCAGCCTTTTGGGCAAAAGTCAGACCTTCCACGGACGTCAACGCATTGGTGACATCATGGCCAGGGCGACGAACGACGTGCGCAGCTTAAATTTCATGTTCAGCCCAGGCCTGATGCTGATCACCGACTCGGTACTCAATTTGGTCATCCCCATCGCATTGATTGGAGCCATCCGGGCCGAATTGCTGCTTGTGCCCATGGTCTTTCTGGTTCTTCTGGTGGTCACCCTTTGGGACTACAACCGCCGTCTCAACCCAGTGAGCATCGCCATTCGTGACCAGTTTGGGACGATGAATGCCGGGCTGGCGGAGGCGATCGCCGGGATTGAGGTTGTCAAGGCCAACGTGCAAGAACACTACGAATGGTCCAAGTTTACCCACAACGCCCGTAAGTTCCGGGATCTCTTCGTGTTGCATGGCGAGATCCAGGCACGCTATTGGCCAATGCTGGCTTTCAGCCTCGCCTGGGCATTTGGTTTCTTTCATGCACTTCTGGTTTGGAAGGCCGGCAGTATCAGCCTGGGAGAGGTGATCGGATTCATGGGGCTCTTCGGTGGGCTGCGTTTCCCGACCTTCATCTCTCTCTTCTCTTTTGACCTGGTGCAATTGGGGGTCGCCGGCGCCAAACGCATCCTGACGTTGATCAACACGAAAACCGAACTAGATGAGAATGTCGCCGGGATCAGCCGACCCATGCGAGGCGAGGTCGCTTTTGAGCAGGTGAGTTTTGGCTATAACGGTAAACAGGTGCTCAAGGACGTCGGCTTCAATGCACATGCCGGTGAGACGATCGCCATTGTGGGACAAACCGGATCGGGTAAGACCACCCTCACCCAATTGATCAATCGTATCTATGATGTCGACGCGGGGATAGTAAAAGTAGATGGGGTGGATGTGCGCCAGTGGAGTATGGAATCGTTGCGCTCGCAGATCTCAACGATTGAACAGGACATCTTCCTTTTCTCCGGAACCATTGCAGAGAACATCGCCTTCGGCCGCGAAGATACCACCCAGGGAATGATCGAGCAGGCGGCGCGAGAAGCTCAAGCCGACGAGTTTATCCGTGCGTTTAAAGATGGTTATCAGACCGAGATCGGCGAGCGCGGTGTCACGCTCTCTGGCGGCCAGCGACAGAGGATCGCCATCGCACGCGCCTTCTTGACCGACCCGCGTATTCTCATCCTGGATGACAGCACAAGCGCGATTGATAGTGCCACGGAAGATCAAATCCAGCGCGCCATGCGCCGCATCAGCAGTCAACGGACCACGTTTCTGATCACCCATCGATTGAGCCAGATCCGTTGGGCTGACCGGATCCTGGTCCTAAGGCGGGGTGAGGTGATTGATCAGGGCACGCACGAAGAGCTCATGGCGCGCAGTCCAGACTATCGTCGCATT
>CAYGXU010000118.1:0-9606 GCA_964353875.1 uncultured Anaerolineaceae bacterium
TGGGAGTCTTTGTTGGCGTATAGGTCGCCGTCGGTGGCACGGGCGTGTTGGTGGGAGTTTTTGTAGGCGTGTAGGTCGCCGTCGGTGGCACGGGCGTGTTGGTGGGAGTCTTTGTTGGCGTGTAGGTCGCCGTCGGTGGCACGGGTGTGTTGGTGGGAGTTTTTGTGGAAGCTAGAGCTGTGAGAGTCTCCTTTATTGTGGCAGATTGGGGGGCAGCTAGCTTGTTGCCGACATGATATCCTGCCTCACCCGGATCTTCACTTGGAGCACATGAATAAGAATCAAAAATGTTTTCAGGGGCAATTAAGTTTGCAGGGTCGCACACGATCACATGAAAATAGCCAGATTCGGTCGAGCCCCCTTCCCCGCCTCCCTTTCGTAAGATGGAGGCTGATCCCGCCCAGACGACATCATGGATCGAGGCGATTCTGGCGGGTAACTCATCTGCAGGATTAATACACTTCCCTTCTGCTGTCGCTCCGCCGGCACATTTTGCTGGGTCGTATTCACCTGTGATGGCGTAACGAACCCCAAAGCGAGCCCCGTTTTCAACAGCCAGCCATGCGTGAAATACTCTGCCAAGCTCAATAATCATGAATAAAGCCATCATGAGAACAGGGAGGATCAATGCAAGTTCGACCAAAGCCTGTGCACGAGAAGTTTTGCCCTTTTGTTTAAATAATCTCATCCATTTCCTCCAAATCACGCCTAAACCCTCCACCCAGATTATCATCCAGCATGAGTGCTGCAAAACCTACATTTAGCTAACAAATGCCATGGAGGAGATGTTAAATGTTAGTTTTATGAAAGTTTTATACTAAACCCAATTGAAAAAAGATTTCTCAGCTGAGAGGAACGGCCATGTTGGGGGGAAGGAGAAGACCTGTGATTTTTTCCGAGCCACAATCATGTGAAAGGGACCAAAAGGCACATAATTGCCTTTTTTGGTGAACTGCTGTTCCATGTCCAATTTCATGCGTTGATAGGTTTCTTTAAAGATCTTATCCTTTTCACTCTCGCTCTCTGCGCGCGCTTGTGCCACCCATCCCAGTGCATAGAGCTTAATCGCCCTTTCTGCAACTTCGCGCCGCCATTGAACATCCAAGGGATGTTCGGCGTAATGGATGACTTCAATTGGAAGACCACTAAGGAGGTTGGTGAAGTGTGAAAGCGAGGATTCATCTATTAATATCAAGAAACCCCCCGGATGGAGAATGCGAACAGCTTCTGTGAGAGTGTCCTGCACTCCTTCCTCTCCGAAACTAATTTCGATGTCTTGTAACCCCAGAAAGCAGCTTATGGAAGGAAAAAGTCCATCAGGGAAAGGCATCTGGCATGCGTCAGCCTGTACAAGTCCAGCTTTTACCTTGGCCTTCACCAGAATAGGTTGTGCAAGTCTGTGCGGTCCAGTGAAATCTATGTTGAGCCCACGAGATTCGCCTTTGGAAAACGCCAACCCAATTGGGCTAAGAAAGTGCCATAACCGCAGGCAAAATCCAGGTGAAGCCCTTCGACTGGTGGCATGCGACCAGTGGACCAGCGTTGCACGCCGCCCCAGCCGATGTCTAATCCATCCACGACTTTTAGGATCGAATCGCTCCCCCGAGCGAACCAGGCGCGAGCTTATTTTCTCGTAGAAGGATTTGGGCTTCTAAGTGCAAGTCCTAAACTCTCCAAGGATCATAATCATTTCGGGAACGCCATCCAGGGGCGGGCGATAGAATAGGGTCAGAAGCAAAAAGGTGTTCTCGCTTTCCACTATAAGGCCATGCACATGAAATATTCGATCGTGTTGTGATGATAGGCGGGCAGGGTTGTATTCTCTCAAGAAGCCCGCGTTGGCCCTTGCTATTCTTTTTGTGTGAATCTCAGCCACGCGGGAGGCGAATTGAAAGGGAGTCCTTCACTCAGATGGATAGAGAGATTACAATCTGCTCGTTGATATGAACGATCTGCTGATCATCGGCGGGGCTTTCCTGGATAGGCTGCATTTCTCGGGTCAGGCGGCTCAGGCTGCTGGTGGGGCGGGGCTGTACACCGCCGCCGCCGCCCATCGTCTGGGCGCGGGTGTTACCATGTTTTCCCCACTTCCAAAACCCATGCCGGAGGTGCTTCAGCCCCTGCAGGATCGCGTCGAATGGATCGGTCCGGTGGTCGCCCCTGAAGATCTACCGCGATTTGAGATCACGCATTACACGGATGGCAGGACCGAACTCGTCAACGCGAGTTTCGGAATGGAATTCACTCTGCATCCTCTGACCCTTCCCGAAAATCTCGCGCAATATCGCATCGTTCATCTCACCCCCGTTGGCGCCGCCCATCATCAATTGGATTGTCTCAAGATTTGCCGTCAGCGCGGCGCCAGACGCATCTCGGCCGGGACTTTCCCCTGTATCGTCGAGGCTGAGACTGAATACGTACGAGAGATTCTGCAGATGGCCGATCTTTTCTTTATGAACGAAGAGGAGGCTATCTGCCTCTTTGGATCGGTCGAAGCCGCATGCACCCGTCCTGGTAAGATGTTGTTCCTCACAATGGGCGAGCGCGGTACATGGGCGATCCAGGGGGATCATCGGACGTTTGTGCCGGCCGTGGAAGCTGATATGCTGGACCCGACCGGGGCGGGGGACAGCTTCTGTGGTGCCACGCTGGCGGGATTGGCTCAGGGTTGGCATCCCATCATGGCAGGACGTAGGGCGGCGGCTTTGGCGGCGCGGGTGGCGAGCGCCCCAGGGCCGAACGCGCTCTGGCAGGCCGGACCACCGCCGCAAGAGCAATGCGATCCACGTGTGATTTTTAACCCGCGTCAGATTTCGAGGGTGGCAGCACTGATCGGTTCCCTGCCGGACGTGCAATCCTATGATTTCAGCGGTCCAGGGTTGCCGCCTGCGGGCCATCCAGGGGCATTGGATTATTTTTTCGCGGCGACATTGCAGCAGTTCGGCTTCTGGCATGAGTCGGATGGCAGATACCAGGCGCCAATGATCGCCAGCCTCGAAGGACGGGAGGCAAAAGGTTCGGATTATCTCTGGCGGGCTTATTCGCGTGGGCTTTCAATTGAGGAAGGAAGCTTTTTCACCCCTCAACACCAGGCGGATTTGAGCCATGAGGAAATGCTTGTCGTATTCCGAGCAGAGGACGGTACGGATCCTTTGCCAGCATCGGATCTCCATCTGGCTCAAGCACGCGCCTATGGTCGGGATATGCTAGCACTCGGGTTGACACCCGCCGAGGTGTGTCAAAGCGCCAACGCATCGCGGAATCCATTGTTGGATTTCTTTGAGACCCTCAACCATGTTGGCGGGTATAAGGAAGACCCGTTGCGCAAAAAAGCGGGTTTGCTGGCGATGATCCTGTCACAGCGACCGGAGCGTTTTTTGCACCTGAGGCCAGAGGAGCAAATTCCCCCCATCATCGACTATCATCTCATGCGCTCATGTCTGCGGATCGGTCTATTGGAAGTGGTTGATGCGGCACTCGAGGAGAAACTCGTCGGACGACGAGTGCTTCATCCGAATGAGGAGTGGGCTGTTCGTCATGCTGCCTACGAAGCGATCCAGCAACTGGTCGAACTTTCGGGGAGGGAGTTGGGTGCCGTGGATTGGTTCTTCTTCAACGCACGCCGTCGCTGCCCGGAGATGACCGAACCGGAATGCGAACGTTGCCCAGTCGACCCGGTCTGTGCTCATCGCAAAGCGCTTTTCCAGCCGGTGATGCGAACCACGTTTTATTAGTGTTCACTCTGAGGAGCCTGTTATTAACTCCCGTTGCGCGTTATAAGCATTTGCCAGAAAAATACACCAAGCTCCGGAAAATCGCCATCAGGAAAATGCAATGAGGGGTTTCAACTTTATTCCTTTCCAGCGAAATCAACAACGGATGGAGCGAAGATCAAAGCCAATGCTTTCCCGGAATCCAACCGAAGCTATGTTTGGATTGAAGAGAAAGCAGGAAACACATTGAATGAAGCAGCGGCCAAAGATGTGCAGGAAGATTAACTTTATGGTTCTGATCGACAAGGGGGACGAATTGCCAGAGGAGCTATAAAATCTACCTATCCCTAAATCCCTTCCCTTAAGGGAAGGGACTTTAAACCCCTCCCTTTAGGGAGGGGCTGGGGTGGGTGGAATTCCTCTCCGTTAGATCAGAAACCCGATACCGATCAACAAGATGCCCAACAGTAGGCCGATATAGACCATCGCCTGCTGCAGTGGATAGAGATAGCTGGTCACGGTCTTGCCATTATCGAGCACAAGTTTACGCATCTCGATGTACGGCCTCGGGGCGCGCCGATACCAGCCCATCACCTTTCCACGCTGACCGATCAATTGCTCGGCTTTCAACCAGCCGAAGAGGAACTCGAAGATGCGCAGCGGCTGACGGTAATCCACCACGATGAAGCCGGTATTATCCCGCAGCACCAAGTCTTCGCTGTAGAACAGACCGGGGACGCCGCGCCCGATGATCTCACCCTCGACGGTGCAGGGAATCGATCGCACCGCCGATACCTTCACCTCATCAACCAGGGAGTGCACCGTCCGATCTTGACGGAAGTCATGATGGTAGGAGAACCAGCGCTTCAACAACCAGGCAAAGCTAAGGGTCAGGAGCAACGCGCCCAGAGCGCCGGTGTAGGTCTGGAAAGACAATACCAAAACGGCCGCCAGGCCAGACCCCACCAGGAATCCCAGCAGAGGGAGATAGTTGGCAAAGAGGTCCACCAGGAACTCATCCCAATAACTCTCGGGCTTCTCTAAGCGGAAGTTGAAGCGTGGCAGTCTTCCCATCCCCTCCACCTGGCGTTCCAAGGCGCGCATCCGTTTGGCCGGAAGAGGGTGGGAGGAACTTAGTTCATAGAGCCCCGCCCAGGGGTTCCATAGATCCCATTTCATGGCGTTGGCCATCGTATCGGCTGTGATGGTGCCCGAGGCGGCGCCGGCCAGCGCCAGGGTTTGGGCTGCTTTGGGATCGAAAATCCCCAGGGAGCGGGCGGCGATCATGCGCGTGTCATTTTTCACCTCCCCTTTCGATTGCGAGGCCAATCCGTAGGCGACCTTCACCAGGGCGGTCGAGAGCGCCTCGGGATTTTCCGTCACCTGGCCGGAGAACTGATCGGCGTAGTATTCGCGCACCCGCGAAAGCAGAAGGACGATGTAATGGCTGACGATGTAGGCAATATAGGACAGCAGGGCAATGAGGGCAACCGCTCCGCCGCTCTTGCCGCGCCGTCTTGTTCGACTGCCCATACGAGTGGCCATATAGAGGACATAGAGCAAAAGGGGCACGACGGCAGCGACGGTCATGACCACGAAATCCCAATGGGCGATATGGCCCAGCTCGTGGGCAACCACCGCCTGGACCTCTCCCTGGTTGAGTTTGCCCAACAGGCCTGAGGTGACCACCAGGCGGGCATCGCGCGGGTAGTGACCAAAGGTGAAAGCATTCGGATTGCCATCCTCGATCACCCCAAACCTGGGGAGCGGGATGCTCTTGGCGGCGCAAATGTTTTCGACGAATTGCCCCAACGACGGATCGACCGCTTTCATCTCTTTCCATTGGATCTTATAGATCAACTCGATGATCCAAGGACCGAGCAGGTATTGTAGGAACACCACCACAAGGGCAAACAGCGCGGCAAATCCGGGAGGTAAGCCAAAGTAGAATACGACCGCCATGCCGACCGCGAAAAGTAAACCAAAAAGCAAGGCCAGGACCATCATTGAACGAAAGAATAAATTAAACATCCTGTATCTCCTTTTTCGAACCGTTCAGAGACGTGAACCGACTCGCTCGTGCGGACCCAAGGCGGGAAGGTGATAGAAGATGCATGAGGTCGGTCCGAATCATCTCGCCCTCATAATACCCTTATTACTATGGCAAAAAAGCATGATTTGGGCAAGAGGTGTCTTTAACGATCCTTTCTATTCTAGAGATTATCATAAAGGAGATTGCGAAACGAAATGGATATGGGGCTGATTTTTCGATGAAAGATCCCCTTCATCGGATCAAACTTAAGCGTTGATGACGGCGCTTTTGAGATCCAATTCTTGGGTGTCGATCAATATCCAGGGGGCGTATGTGAAGCTGGTTATTGGCAGATTTATTTGAGTTCCGGTTGTGTGCTATGATAGATGGCGTATGCGCCATGCCTGGTTCAGGATTAGGAGCGGTGGCGCCTTGGTCTTTCGTAACATCACGTCAGGTCCGAACTAAGGATATCCATCGGATGATCGAGTTGAGAAACCTGCAGAAGGTGGTCGGCCAATCGACAGTCATCCATATTATGGATCTGAAGGTCGAGAGCGGGCAGGTCGTTGCCCTGCTAGGAGCGGTGGATAGCGGATTAGATATCCTCCTGGAGATTCTGACCGGTAGAACTTCGCCGACGATGGGGCAGGTTCGCGTTGCTGGAATTGATCCCCGCGCCGATCGAGAGGCGTTCTCACATCAAGTGGGCATCGTATTTGCTGAAGATAACCTTTATTCACGGCTATCGCCCCAGGGAAATCTCCAGTTCTATGGTCGCTTGCATCGTCTTCCTAAAGCGCGTGCGGCGGAGATTCTGAAGAAGGTCGGTTTGGCTGATCATGCCAACGTCCGAGTGGAGGATCTTCCATCGAGTCTGTTGCGACGTCTAGCCTTTGGACGAGCGATTCTGCATAACCCGAAGGTATTGATCTTGGCAGAGCCTTTTAGCCGTTCTGATCAAGCATCGGTTCAATCATTGAGTGAGATCATCCGCGAGTTGGCTGAGGACGGAGCGGCCATCCTGATTTTGTCCGGGGATGATGAGCATTTGAGGGGGCTTTGTGATGTGATCTATCGCCTTGAGAAGGGGCGTATCGTGGAGGTCGTCCGACCGCAAGAGGAGCGCCGCGCGGAGTTGCCATTCATGATCCCAGCCAAACTCGAGGGCGCGGTCGCGCTGGTCGACCCAGGGGACATCTTCTACGTCTACGCTCAGGAGGATCGGGCCTTCTTGCAGACCGCCGAGGGGAGCATTCCGACGCAGTTTACATTGGCTGAACTGGAGCAGCGCCTCTCCCGCAGCGGATTTTTCCGAGCGCATCGCAGCTACCTGGTCAACTTGCAACATGTCAAAGAGGTGATCCCCTTCACGCGGGATAGCTATACCTTGAGATTGAAAGACGCTGAGGGTACACAGATTCCCCTCAGCAAGTCAGCCGCGAGGGAGTTGCAGGAACTGTTGGGCTACTGAAGGGGAGTTAACCGCGCTAGCTCGTTTAACATGCCGCAGGCTTAATGCTCATTATTCTTTACACACAAGGGCGAAGCATTCGCCGAGAATCTTAATAGAGCCCGAAGTTTGGATAAGCGAATGCTTCGCCCCTACCTTTCAAATTGGACGAAAACACCTATTTTTTCCTCGTTAGACCTCGAAAAATACCTGTCGTTCACCCCCTATCCTCAGCCATTCACCCCACTAATGAGCCGTTCACCGGTTTTTTGTTGCAGCGCGCTTTCCTTTTTATTATGCTGTAGCCAGAAATGCTGAGAAGCGGTTGTTGTACAGAAGAGAGAAAGGAAAACGAGCAATGTTCGAAAAGCAAGAATTCCGATGGAACAAGAGAATCAATTACAGAGCCCTTGGCCTACTCCTCGGTCTGCTCCTGGGCATGGCCTTGGACAGCCCACCAGTCGGCCTCGTTCTTGGCCTTAGTTTCGGGGTTGCACTTGATAAACGGTACGCATAAATTGTGTTCGGACGCGAATGCCGTGCTCGATGAGAAAGTTGGAAGGAGTTCAAAGGTGAAAGCAATTGAAGTTCAAAATCTGACACGAGACTATGACGGTTTGCGGGCGGTGGATGGGATCAGCTTTGATGTGGAACAGGGAGAGGTGTTTGGCTTCTTGGGCCCCAATGGCGCCGGGAAGACGACCGCCATCCGCATGCTGACGGGGCAGTTGTTGCCCACGGCCGGGATGGCCAGAGTCGCCGGTTACGATATCGTCGCCGAGCGCCAGCAACTCAAGCCCAGGATCGGCGTGGTGTTCGAAAGCCAGAATCTCTACGAGCGCATGTCCGGGCGCGAAAACCTGATCTTTTTTGCCCGTCTGTACCGCGTGCATCGATCCCGCGTGGAGGAAGTGCTGGCTCAAGTTGGGTTGAGCGAGCGCGCCGGCGACAAGGTCCAGAAGTACTCGAATGGGATGCGTCAGCGGCTGCTGATCGCCCGGGCGTTGCTCCACAAGCCCGAGGTCCTTTTCCTAGACGAACCGACGCGCGGCCTGGACGCGCACATTGCACGCGACATCCGCGGTATCGTTGCCAATCTGGCAAAAGGCGGCATGACAGTTTTTCTGACCACCCACTACATGGAAGAGGCTGACCAGCTTAGCCAGCGGGTTGCATTCCTGGAGCAGGGGCGCATCGTTGCGTTGGATACCCCGGCAAGCCTGAAAGTGAAATACGGCAAAGATGATAAAACGACCCTGGAAGATATCTTCATTCAACTGACCGGAAGAGATCTGAGACGCGGAAGTGAGGAACTATGAAAACCCTAATGGATACCCTGTATATGGCTTGGATCATTGGCACAAAAGACATCGTAGATGCCTTGAAAAATAAGAGCAGCTTGTCCAATATCATGATCATGATTGGGATGGTGGTGTTTATATACTGGATGAGCGAAGTACGACCTTTCGATAAGTATGTGGACGTTGTCGTGTACGATGAAGGCGATGCTGGCCTGGCCATCGAATCATTTACGCTCTCGGATGGAGTTGAATATTCATTCCGCGAGGCGTCTTCACTCCAAGAGATGCAGCAGAAGATGCCTTACCAAAACCTTGGGCTTGTGCTGCCAGCAGATCTGGATCAGACTCTGACCTCTGGGGGAACTCCTACGCTGAATGGTACCATCTTCTGGGTTGATCGGAAGAGAGTGTCCGAGCTTGAAGCGAAATATAGCAAGGCTTTTGGTGAAATCATCGGTCGACCGGTGCAAGTCATCATCGGGAAAAATATCGTCATGCCAGACGCGGATGCAGCCGGCATGCAGGCCAATGTTGCCCATCAGATGATTTATTTCGTCTTTATGACAGCATTGTTCTTGATCCCTCAATTGATGCAGGAGGAAAAACGGACCAAGACAATGGATGCGCTGCTGACCTCGCCGGCCAATCCCGGGCAGGTTGTCTTCGGAAAGGCTTTGGCAGGTTTCTTCTATATCCTGGTTATTGGCGGAATGGCGATGGTCCTGTTCTCGCTGTATATCGTTAATTATCCTCTCGCTGTGGTAGCTTTCCTTGGTTATGCCCTGTTGGCCATCGGGCTGGGGCTGGCAGTAGGAAGTTTCGCCCGATCTCCAATTCAATCGGGGCTATGGACGGTGGTGCTAATGCTCTTTGTAGTGATTCCGCCAATCTTTTATATGGAATCAAACTTGAAAGCTGGCATTCGGATGGTTATAACTTGGTTCCCAACTTCGGCATTAGCAGGCCTTTTCCGCTTCGCATGCTCCACAGGTGTTACACCAGCGCAGTTCCTACCGAATCTGGCAGTTGCCATTGCGAGCATCGGGGTTGTCTTTGGCCTGGTTGTCTGGAAAGTGAGGCGGTCTGACCGCTAGCTACGGCTTTTCC
>CAYGXU010000119.1:0-533 GCA_964353875.1 uncultured Anaerolineaceae bacterium
GTGATAGATGAGGAACGCATCAGCCAATTTCCTCTTTTCTCAGCATTGCCTCAGAGTGAAATCAGGCATCTGACCAGTTCGCTCAAAGCCCGCCAGATCGAGCAAGAAGCCCTGCTTTTTGAAGAGGGGGATGAGGGGAGCCATTACTATATCCTGATCGATGGAGAGGTCGAGATCATCAAGGCTTTGGGAACAACGGATGAGCGCCTGCTTGGTGTACGCTCATCTGGCTCCTTTCTGGGCGAGATGAGTCTGTTCAGCCCTGACAATCGGCATACAGCCAGCGTCCGGGCACGTACCCCTCTGCGATTATTGGAAATGACCAGGGATGACCTGGAGAGACTGTTAGCACGACGCCCTAAATTTGCCCTTGAACTGATGCGCACCTTAAGCCAGCGTCTGGATGAATCCGAGGCTCTCACCATCCGCGATCTGCGCCGTAAGAACCGGGAGTTGATCAAAGCCTATAAGGAGCTGGAGGCTGCTCAGGCTTTGCTGATTGAGCAAGAAAGACTAAAGCGGGAGCTGGAGTT
>CAYGXU010000119.1:543-9580 GCA_964353875.1 uncultured Anaerolineaceae bacterium
GTTGGCGCGGCAGATCCAGGAGAGCATCCTGCCGCGGACTTTACCCCAAGTCCCGTGCTTTGACTTTGGCGCTCGAATCGTGCCCATGGCCCAGGTGGGGGGCGATTTTTACGACTTCATACCTCTTGATGAAAAAACGCTGGCAATCGTTGTGGGGGATGTGTCCGATCACGGTGTGCCGGCTGCCCTCTTCATGGCCTTAACCGTTACCCTCCTCCGGGCTGAATCCCAGCGGTTGGATGCCCCTGGCGATGTATTGAGAAGCGTAAACCATCATTTGCTGGGAATGAACGAGACCGGGATGTTTGTCACGATTCTTTATGGTCTCCTGGACTGCTCCAGGTACGAATTTCGGTATGCCCGCGCCGGTCATGAATTGCCCATTTTGATGGCCTTGAACGGAGAATGCGTTCCATTTGAACGCAATGTTGGTCAGCTCATCGGTATATTTCCAGATCCAGTTCTCGATGAAGGAACACTATCATTAACCCCGGATAGCGTCCTCTTGTTATTTTCAGACGGGGTCACTGAAGCCAATGACAAGGATGGAAATTTGTTTGGGCAGGGACGATTATTGGATGTATTGCAGAGTGGATGCCATCATTCGGCACAGGAGCTGTGCGACCATGTCTGGGATGATCTCAAAGAGTATCGGGGTGATGCCATTCAACATGATGATGTCACTGTAGTTGCCATAAAGGTCCTTCAAGATGGTTAATGCCAAAATTTCACAATCAGATTTGATCCAATTTCTTCGTTCAACCCCCTTGTTTGTGGGTATGGCTGAAGAAATCTTGGAGAAAATCGTCTGCTATAGTCGGATGCGGAGGATGGAGCGAGGGGAACTCCTTTTCAATCAAACCGATCCGGCAGAAGCCGTTTATATTGTTCACTCAGGTTGCATTGCTTTATTCCTGGCCACTCCGGATGGGAAAGAATTGGTCATCAATGAAATGGATCCCGGCGATTGCTTTGGGGAGTTATCCCTTATTACCCATCAACCACGTTCAACCAATGCTGTGGCTCGTGAGCCCAGCCTGATTATCACCATTCCTTCAGATCGTTTCATGGAGTTGCTCAAGGACGAACCTGAGTTAATGAAACGGATCCTTGAGCTCACGGCTCAACGTCTTCGCATCAGCAGTGAACGTGAAAGTGCCCTTGCTTTCCTCGATTCATCCGCTCGCGTTGCCCGAGTGCTATTGTTGCTGGATCATCAAGAGGGGATAGAAGGTGTGGTCACGATCACTCAAGAGGTGCTCGCTCAGCATGCCGGACTGGCCAGGCCCACGGTCACAAAAATCCTCAGCCAGTGGCGATCTGCTGGATGGATCGAAACGCAGCGGGCGAAGGTCATTGTCCTGGATAGAGCAGCTTTACAACGGCAATTGGAGTAGCATGCGGGATTGATCTGAGATTGAAAGGGACGGCACTTTTGTAATTTCAGTGACAGACAGATTGAGCCGCAAGTCGTATTATAACGGTAACAGTTGCTACAACTGTGAAAAGAGAAATCCGGAAGAAGGTGCTGGAAGCTGATGCGAAGTCGAGGTGCAGCACCATAGAGCAATCGAAAGGAGATAAGGAAATGGCAGAGGAAAAAGCTAAATTGATTGAGAAAGTGCTCACTCGCTTGACGGACTTTCGTATGCGGCTCAACCCCGCTGAACGAAGCATCCTGGATGAGATTATCGTTGGCAAAAGGGCAGAAGTTGAGGGGCATGCCTGGGATCCAGGTTCCGAGGTCCATGGCAGGATCGACTGGAAGAATGAGACCTATCGTTTCCAGCCCCGGCTTGACCCGAAGCAGGAGCCCAAGCACGAGCCCCGGCATGAGCCGTAAAAAAGCGATCACTTCAATCAAGACATAGTTCTGCCCAGAAGAGGATCTACCTCTTCTGGGCAGAAGTTTCATCAGAGCGGTATAAGATCGCTCTCATAGGGCGACTGGAGAGTTTTTTGCTGGCAGTTAACAACTCCAGCGTTGTTTGCTTTGCACTGCGTTGCTTGGGTGATCTGTGGATTCGGTTGTATCCCCGACGGGCATTGTCCGATCTCGGAAATTTTCCAATCGATGTATGATGAGGGCATTCTCATGGCGATGGGATGAAAGGACCACTTGAAAATGAGTATTCATCCGCCTCAAGATAGGGAGTTATCAAGCCAGCTTCGACGGCTGGTTCAGGTACTCGAGGCCAGCGCCCGGACCATTTTGCCAACCTCTAGCCAGGATTTGCTTCAATCGATCGTGGATGCTGCGGCTCGCATCTTTGGAGCGGCCGCTGCCTCGATTGCTTTGGTAGATGAAGCCCGCCAAGTCCTACGCTTTGAGGTTGCCCATGGTATCGGACAGCAGGATGTCGTCGGTCAGGAAATATCCATCGATGCCGGGATTGCTGGCTATGTAGCCATGACAGGCAACCCCATTGCGGTGGCTGATGTACGAAAAGATCCACGATTTGACCAGGAATTTGCAAAAATGACAGGCTATATACCCAACTCCATACTAGCGATGCCGCTGGTCTGGAATGAGCGGTTGATCGGCGTCATGGAGGTTCTGGATAAAATCGATGCCCCCTCTTTTGGGATGCAAGATATGGAGCTGCTTGGCATGTTTGCACACCAAGCGGCCATCGCGATTCGACAATCCCAGCAGGTTGACAAACTTGGGGATGCGATCTTACTCGGTATCAAGGAGTTGTGTGAAGAATCTCCATCCTTGGATCTGGGCCAGGTTCTACACTCCCTTTCTCGGAAGGTTGATGAGGATCAGCGTGACCAGGATCTGATTGTGTTAGCGGAATTGCTGTACGCCGTTCATCAATTTGGGGATTCGGAGCGTAAACTGTGCCTTGAGGTATTGTCTGCTTTTCGAGATTACATCCGTTCCAAACAGATTTCATTCTAAGCCCGGTGAATGGGTAATAACTGAGATAAGACAGGATCCGATCGATGAGAGGGACATTAAACCAACCTGCCTGGTCAGCGCAATTCGCGCAGGACGCCATCCGCGAGCTAGAGATCATTGGACCGATCAGCGAGCTTAGCAGGGAATGGGCCTGGAGCGGCAGCAATGGCAAGGGTGTGCGTGTCGCCGTGATCGATAGTGGTATTGACCAGGACCATCCCGCGTTGGATGGAAGTGTGCAGAAGGGTGTAGTGGTCGAGCTGGAGGGGGAGGGGTTCAACAAGACTCGTATCGAGGAAGCAGATCCGCCCCGGGATCTATGCGGTCATGGAACCGCCTGCGCAGGTATCCTCCACAAACTTGCACCGCAGGCTGAATTGTATAGTGTGGGCGTGCTGGGGCGTGATTTAACGGGACGTGCGATCCAATTTGCAGCCGGTTTGAGATGGGCTATTGAGAACGAGATGGATGTCATCAATCTCAGCCTCAGCACGTCGAGGAAGGAGTACTATGCCCTCTTTCACGAACTGGCCGATGAGGCCTATTTTAAAAACATCATTTTGGTGTCGGCGGTAAACAACGTCCCGGTACCAAGCTACCCTTCCCTTTATTCCTCCGTGATCTCTGTGGCCGCACATGAATGTAAGGACCCATTGACGTATTATTACAATCCCTACCCACCGGTTGAATTCGGCGCGCCGGGCATGGATATCGAAGTGGCCTGGTGCGACAAGAGTTCCTGTGTCGTCACAGGCAACAGCTTTGCGGCGCCGCATATAGCCGGTATCGTGGCTTTGATCCGCTCCAAGCATCCTGAATTGAGACCCTTCCAGATCAAGACCGTGCTTTTCGCCTGTGCCAATAATGTTCAGAGGGTGAAGTAGGAAGAGGGGAGTGAGAATAGGCAGTGGATTGAGTTTGATTTTGCCGGTGGAAACGAGTCCCGCCGGGGCTTCTCTGCGTTTTTCATTTTTCGATATCCATGCCGGCGAATTTTTGAGCAAGCGCAGGTTGCCTAAGGACCCCGCAACTTTTATCACAAGGCGATCATGGCTGCTATCCATCATTGCTCGCGGTTGAGACAGGTAGCACCCCAGAAGCCTTTGGGTTCAAAAAAATCAATCTACGGCGATTCCGTTTGCCATGCTTGCTTTCAACCTCCATCATGGGTAAAAAACGCCGGTTACAATTTCGAAGTCGCCCTACGGCAACTGGTTAAGTAAATCACCCCGCTCGGGAGATCTGCGACCTGGCGTGGGAAGTTTTTGGAAGGGATCGAGGAGAGATGGATCAGCATGATGATGCTACCCTGGTTGCGATAAGGATAAAGCCTGATGCGTGATACTCCATATTCTCTATCTGACAGGATTCGCTTTCTTGGTACCATCCCCTTGTTTTCGGGCATCCGCGAGGATGTTTTGGAAAGACTGGCTCAATCCACCCCGGTGAGAAAGATGGATAAAGGTGAGTTGCTTTTCTATCAAATGGATCCGTCCGATGCAGTTTATGTTGTGCGATCGGGCTGCATTTCCTTGTTCCTGGCAACCCCAGACGGGCGCGAGATGGTGATCAATGAGATGCGCCCCGGTGATTGCTTCGGGGAATTGGGGCTGGTGACTGGCTTGCCGCGCTCGACAGGCGCGATGGCTCGCGAGACCAGTCTGATTCTCAGGATCCCGAAAGAGCAGTTCATGGAGGGACTGGAAGCGGAGCCGAAGCTGATGCGGCGTGTCCTCAGGATGACGGCGCAGCGCTTGCGGGTGAGCACCGAACGCGAGAGCGCTCTGGCTTTTCTCGACTCGGATGCCCGCATCGCTCGCGTCCTTCTCTTGTTACAGCGCCAAACGGAGGGCAGGGGAATGGTCAGGATCACGCAAGAGGAACTGGCTCAATTTGCTGGTCTCATTCGTCAGACGGTAGCAAAGACCCTGGGCAAGTGGCGTGCAGAGGGGTGGATCGAGACCGGGCGGGGTAAGATCCTTTTAAAGAATATTAGAGCTCTGGAGGAATTGGCAGAGGAGTTTGAGATCTGAGTTTCTTATCCTTGGAATAGCTTGGTTCTGTTTTTCTCTTGTATTTGATAATGGGATTTAGCCTTATTAGTCGACGAAGGTCGACTTCGAAATTGTAGACTGCGGTTTTAACCGCAGGCGAGGTTCCACAACCTGCGGCGGGTTTCATATTTTGACCTAGTCTGACCTATGAGCCCGCCGCAGGTTTAAATGGGAATATCCGCCGGCGACTAAAGTCGCGGCTATACTTACGAAGTCCACCTGCATGCACTTCTACAACTGCGTTAAATCTGACAAAAGAGGTTGTGATCTGAGTGTCTTATCTTCTGCTTCTAGCTCCGCTTCTTCTCTTCTGTTTCAGCAAGATGACTCCGCGAAAAATGAATTTGCAACGATGAGACAGCATCTATCTTAGAGTCGATAAAGCATATGGGAATGCGCCTTTGTTCGTTCGGGATTGCGGGGAGGTGAAACTCCCCTGCTGCCTCCCTTTGGGGGTGTGGGGGGGAAAATATGAGTGTCCGCCATGTCCCCGTACAATGATTCAACATGAGTAAGAATCGTAGAGCCCGCCATATGACGGGCTCTACTTCAGATACGCCCGAGTTGATCTTTCATCGAGGCCTGTGAGCTTACCCCTGAAATTCTCTCCCCACAGGGAATGGTTGGAGAGCCTTTCGCTCAACGGGGCTTTTATGGGCAGACTAGCATTCTGCCTTCTGACCGACCCCGGGCTTCATGAGAAGGACGAGCGATTTCAAGAGTTCCATCACTCCCCTCGAGCTGCTTTCCCGTGGATTTTTCCTCCTTGGTTCCCCTGTGCCCAATGCCTGGCGCAACTTGGTCTCCGTCTCAATCCATTCGAGATTTTCTCTTTTCTTATCCCTTGCCTGGGAAACGACATCAATTGGGTTCAACATGGCTGCCTCCTTTTGGCTGGGGCGAAATCACTTCTCACTCGTGATTTCATCTTACTTAATCGTTTTTTCCCTTCTCTTCAAAGCTACTTTCATCCAAATCCGTCCTCTCTTTCCATAACTCGTGAGAATGTGCGCTCATTCCTTCGGTTCAAGATCCTAATCCGATTCCGGCTCCAGATTCTGCGCTTTCATTCTGACCTGAGGTCGCATTTTCGCATTCAGACATCTTTGTGGTTACATTTCCTCGGTAGAAGACTGCCCATCCATTGTCAGGGTTGATGCTGAGAGCTGTTTCGAAATCAGCGATACTTTCCTCAAAGCGATCCATGACCCCGTAGGCCAGCCCTCGATCAGCATAGGCCGTTGATAGTTCCTCGGGCGTGGCTGCAACTTCCATGGCCTGATTGAAGTATTCGATCCCCAAAGCTAGGTTGCCCCTACCTCTGTAGATGATCCCCAGGTAGTCATAGGCTTCGAAGGTGGAGGGATCCAGTTCGATGGTCCTCTCGAAGGCTACAATGGCCTCTGCAGAATGGACCAGTTTGAAGTGGAGATAGCCATAGATCAGGTGGGCCTCTGGCAGAGCAGGATCCAGTCGTATAGCTTCTTCAGCCCAGGGCAATCCATCCTTATATCGAAACAGGCCGGCGTAGGCTTGTGCCACCCGGACGTAACCGAGAGCCAATTCGGTGTCGTACTGCTCAGCGACCACTTCCTCTTCAACCTCTTCTTTGTGCTCCACAATCATCTCGGAAATTTGAGCCTTCTCACTGACACTGCCGCCCTCTGCATTCATGGGAACGCTGTTGACTGCGATGCACAGGGTGGAGAGGATCGCTGCTGCGAGGATGATCATTTTCTTGCTGGAATTTCCTTTTCTTGCCTTTGAGGTCTTCATTTTCTGTGCCTTTCTGATCTTGGTTCTCCCCTTGTTACTTGGATCATATGCCCTTAGGTGGAGACTGTCTGTCGCCGAAGCGACATAACGATGTTTTCTATAGTGACCTCACTGTACAAAATCATCGTTTCAGAATCGTTTAGGGATCGTTTCAAGAGCGTGACGCGGCATTACAGATTTGAAATCCGGTCTCCATTTATTTCTATGGTTTTCACCAATGCGGAGGGGCGAAAATTCTACTCAGGGGCATTCTTCAGTGAATCCTAACAGTGATGAGTTGACCACAGCA
The DNA here is from genome assembly GCA_964353875.1 of uncultured Anaerolineaceae bacterium. Lineage (GTDB taxonomy): Bacteria > Chloroflexota > Anaerolineae > Anaerolineales > E44-bin32 > MGNI01. The sequence goes on from CAYGXU010000119.1 coordinate 7,571, forward strand.
TCATCAATGAGCGGCTGCATGCTTAGTTCCTAGAAAGCTCGTTTGATTGGGCAGTAGCCAGAATGCGCTAGATTAGGGAAGCTTGTAGCGTGATCGAAAGGCATATCGTAGACTCGAATAAGGGGGAGAGATTTGACCATTTGCGCTGGCTGCGTTGAAAAACATTTCCCCCGGCTAATTCTAAGACCTCAAAATCCCTTATGGTATTGGGCACCTCATCGTCATAGCCATCGCGGCATAAGTCGATGTAGGTCTCCGTCGGATAGCCATAAACATGGTCATAATTTACGGAAACATTGCCTGCGCCCAACTCCCTCCTGGTATCCCATCTCGACGGTTATCTATGCTGCCCACGGAAGTGATATGGATACGGTCGTGATCGATGGCCAGATTGTGATGCAGGGTCGAGAAGTGCTGACCCTTGACGAAGAGGATATTTTGGAGGATATCCGCCGCCGGCATAGAACCGTAAGTGATCGGGCAAAGTTGACCATCGGCCCGCGTTGGCCGGTGCTTTAGGGGATTTTAGAAGTAAGTCAATGATAAAACCCTTGCCCATATCTTCAAGTGATCGCCGGGTATGGACGCCCTCAAGAGCGAAGTCTTTAACTTCTAGATAGTTGCCTCCTCGAAAGCGTATTTCTTTTGGCTGATGCTTGCGTTTAGGAAAATCTTTAGGTCTGGCCTCTGGGATCAATATCTGAAAATAAATCAGAAGCTGCAACTTGTTCTTAGTCATGCAGAATATGCCTGGTGACAATGAAATCGCATCGCTTTGGTACAACGTCTTGGCCTGGACACCGAATGAGTGCCCTAACCAGCATTCTTATCCCACAAACGATCTTATGAGTGAATTTTTGGACAGCTCTAGCAATCAGCTGTTGCTGAAAATCCATAAATCGGATATAAGCAATCAATTCGCGGGCTGGACAGAAGCGAAGATCAAGAGAGGGAAGATATGAGGTCTGCGAAAATTGCCATTTCGTTCTTTGCCATTTCATTGAGTGTTATGGCTTGCATGATTGATATAGGCGGACTCGGATCCGCATCTCCCACAGTGGATACCACGAGTGATCAGGAAACGGAGAGGGCGAAACCCCAGGTGTTTGAGGAAGCCGTAGATACAGCTGTTGCTGCTACAATGAGTGCCTGGCCGACAAATACTTCCATCCCGACGAACACCATCACACCTGCGCAGGATGGAACCCCTATTGCAGGATCCACCGGCATCGCACCACCAGATCGTTTCGATATCCCCATTGAAGGCCAACCCTCTCTCGGACCTGAAAATGCCCCCATCGTTATGGTTGAGTTTGGCGACTTCAATTGTGGCTATTGCCGGAAGTGGCATCTGGAGACATTTCAACCCCTTTTGGATACCTATCCGCAACAAATTCGTTTCGTTTACCGGGATTTCGCTTTCCTCTCTGAAGAGTCCTTCAATGCTGCTGTGGCAGCGCAGTGTGCCTATGAGCAGGATGCCTTTTGGGCTTATCACGACGCACTCTTTACGCGCAGTGAACCGAAGGGGTTCGACACCTATCTCGTTTTTGCTCAGGAACTCGGATTGGACATTCAGGATTTCCAGGTATGTTTGGAAAGTGAAAGGGCTGCGGAAGAGGTCACAAGTGATGTGGAGCTTGCTTCCAGCATAGGGGTCCAAGGGACACCGACCTTCTTCATAAACGGCATTCCGCTGGTTGGCGCACAGCCCATAGAAAACTTTAAGAAGATCATGGATCAGGAATTAGGGGAATAGCACTGGTCGACGCGCTTGAGAGAGTAGGGCATTAGATTTCCATGAGAAGGATACTACCGGGTTCAGGATGATCTTCCACGCTCGCATAGAAGCCCTTCGCAAATCAACTTAGTCAAGAACGTAGTCTGATATTTGCTGGTGATCGCTGCGATTTGAGGCTGTATAGGGAAAGGCTTGTGAATATCCATCAAGCCAAGACCTATTTATCCCGTTCACTTATGCGCGTTAGGGGTGGGAGGAAATCATTATTG
>CAYGXU010000120.1:0-1846 GCA_964353875.1 uncultured Anaerolineaceae bacterium
ACTTTTGGTTGTTCCCGGCGGAATTAAGTCAAATCAGTGAATGCTTCGCCCTTACATGCTTCAGACAGAACTGGAGTTGGCGAAAGCTGTTTTCGTAAATGTAGGAACTGCTCTTTTGGAATGGTCCCACACCCTTGTCTCCCTCAGCACGGCAATATGCAACATCAGATGGAATACACCCGCCTTCGAGGCTGCATTTGGCAAAAACTAGAAAAACAGTGCAGCAATAATGAATGACTGGCTTTTACTTCCTAGATAAAAGGGCTTTTCAGCACCATGGCTTGAGCGATTTTTTGAACTGCCAAGGTCACCCCACTAATGGCGGGGGGATACTCATGGCTTAGCATCAGGATACGCACCTTGCTTCTCCTTACTTATGGGCGCATATTTTTCTTCAGGAAGACGTAAGTGTCGACCATAAAAAATTAGGCTAACCAAATAGGGGAGCAGGGTATAGATTATGCGGAAAAGGATCGAAGCCAAAACTGCTTGCTCGAAGGATGTACCCAATAAGGATAATATCCCTGCCATCGAACCTTCCTGGACCCCCAGGCCTCCTGGGATCATGGATATCAGCGCCGCCATAAGCCCAATCGTAAATCCAGCGAGGAGCGTGCCCGGGCTTACATGAGGACCAAAGGCGTCGATGCAGAACCATAATGCCGCCGTGCAGGAGCTCCAATCCATGACGAGCAAAGCCATAACCAGGATCATAAGTCCGGCGCGATCACGCATCCCGTCGACCCCGCGTCTCATGGCACGATCAAAGCTGGTGAGGGTGGGTTCGACCTCCCATCGAGTGAAGCGGTGCGCGAGTTTATTTACGCCTCTCAGAAGAGGGCTACGCAGCGCAGGGGAGAAAATCAGGCCGGTGCCGACTGCGAAGGCCAAAATGAGGAGCACCGAGAACAGGCTGAGGGCAATGGTGAGCGCTTGGCTGATGTCTGCGTTGAGGATGAGATAAATGACGCCCGCTGGCAGCATCCCTAACATGATCAGGCTGGTCAGGTAGAAATGAAGGATGGAAGCAGCGAAGATATCTTCCCCTTTTGCCCCATGTCTGCGCATCAGAGCGTAACGCACGGAATATCCAGCGACACCGCCGGTGGTTACAACATGGTTGAGAGTAATTGAAATAAAACCGATCTCCGTGAGGTCTCGCAAGTTCGTGGGAATGGCGAACATTTTACAGACCCATGCAAAGCTGTAGCTTACGCCAAAGTAAGAGACGAATGTAAGGAGAACCGCCATGGGAAGTGGTTTCCAGTCTGCTTCGCGAATGGTCCTGAGGATCTCTTGCCAATCCGAAGCAATGAAGATAATTCCGACCATGGTCACCACGAGGACAAAAGCGATCATCGTCCGCTTTTGTTGCCAGAAGGGTTTCTTCGGTTTGGTCTGTAGATCGATATTTTCTTCTATCATCTCTATGGACCGATCTCGAAGTGGGATGGGAGCGTGAAGTCCCAATACTGTGACTGTCGCTCATCAGAATTATAATGCCTTGCGAGTGAGGATCAGCTTCGCTTCCCTAACCATCTGGCCGACATAGCCCCATTCGTTGTCATTCCAACTCATGATCTTCACCAAGTCGCCATCGAACATATGCGTCATAAGAGGATCAGCATTGCCAACGTCATTTTTGCTCGAGGTATTTTTTTCCGGTTTACCATCGAATCAAGCTTCAACATAGTTCAACGAGCTCGCAGAATTAACAAGACAATCATGCTAACCCGTATGGCTGACATCAAGGAAGAGAGCAATATAAATGCATATCCTTGTTTCGAATAGAGTTAAGGATGCTATGGAAAAGCCTGCCACTCAATTGCTGCATTTGTTTCATGGG
>CAYGXU010000120.1:1946-9577 GCA_964353875.1 uncultured Anaerolineaceae bacterium
GTTGTTGATGGCTGAGGCGTTTCATGTTGAGAAAAAACTGTAATGGCTATGGAGCAAATATCCGCAGAGGCTTAACCTTGTGATTCAATTCCTTAGATATAAAATCATTCATCGCGATTGTCCGAATGGAAACCAATGGAATATAAAGACTATTACAAAATCCTCGGTGTAGCGAAAGACGCCGAGCAAGCTGAAATTAAGAAGGCCTATCGCAAATTAGCTCGCAAGTATCATCCTGATGTTAATCCGGGAGATGCCTCCGCGGAGGAACGCTTTAAGGAGATTAACGAAGCCCACGAAGTGCTTTCGGATGCGGAGAAACGGCAAAAGTATGACCGTTTCGGCTCTCAGTGGAATCAGTACACGCGCACGGGCGGACGCCCCGAGGACTTCGATTGGTCTCAATGGGCAGCACGACCGCAGGGTCAACGTGTCCATACACGCCAGGTTAGTCCGGAGGAGTTCGAGCAGTTATTCGGGGGTGGGTTGGGAGGTTTTTCCGACTTTTTTGAGGCTCTTTTTGGCAGCATGGGACGAGCGCAAGGATCAGGATTTCAAGAGCGGCAGGCAGGCCCCCGGACACGACGCGGTACGGACACGGAACATACGATTCGCATCAGCCTTGAGGAGGCATTCCACGGGACAACACGGCTGATCCAATGGGAAGACGGGCGCAAGATCGAAGCCAAGATCCCGCGTGGGGCGCGTAATGGATCGCGTATCCGCTTGAGCGGACAGGGTCAGCCTGGCGTTGGCAGGGCTGAATCAGGGGATCTCTATTTGAAAGTGGAGTTAGAACCCCATCCGGTCTTCCAGAGGGAAGGGGATGATCTTAAAATCAGCGTGCCTGTCGACCTTTACACCGCGATCCTGGGGGGCGAAGTAAGCGTTTCCACGTTTGATCGTAATGTTGAATTGCGCATACCGGCGGAAACTGCAAATGGTAAGGTCTTTCGAATGCGTGGATTGGGGATGCCCGCTTTACGCAACCCAGATCAACGCGGAGATCTATACGCCACTGTAGAAGTTCAACTTCCTCAGAACTTAACAAAAGAGGAAAAGAAACTTTTCAAGCAGTTGCAGGAGATCAGGAGAGGTTAGGTTCTCACAGGCGAGGTAAAACTGGACTGGATAATGAAAACAAATGAAAAGAAGAGGAGAGGAGCCAATGGCGTTGGATTTGATGCGACGGAATGAGGATGATGAGCCAATTTTTACACGCTCTGTAGCCGTGGAATTGGCGCACATTTCCATCGAGTTCTTGCAAGAATGCGAGCAGGCGGAGCTGATCATCTCCAGAAGGATGTTGGGCGGCTCTGCGGGTTTCAGTCGAGCGGACATTCGCCGTCTGGCGAGGGTACGTCGCCTATGTGAGGACTTGGGTTTGGACATGGAAATGGTAGAAATCGTGCTCCATTTGCGCCAACAAGTTGTGGACCTTCTCCGTCAAATGGACGACATGGAAGGGACCATGCTTCAACGGGAGCAGCAATTGCTTGGCGAAATTCAAGAATTACGACGCCGAGTGTCAGAGGAAACCGATTGGCGTTAGGCGTTGGATTTCGGAGGGAAGAACATGCGCTTTGATCGTTTTACTCAAAAAACACAAGAGGCCATTCTTGCTGCCCAGGATTTGGCGCAGGAATATCACCATCCAGCAGTCGAGCCTGAACATTTATTGCTATCCTTGGTGAAACAGGAGGGCGGGGTGGTGCCTGCCGTCTTGAAACGTATCGGCGTGGATGAGCGATTGTTGATGCCAGGGATTGAAGAGGCGTTGGCGAAGTTGCCGCGCGCCACGGGGACATCCGTTCAGGTGGGAATGAGCCGGGAGCTATCTAACATCCTGGAGGAGGCGGAGAATGTCGCCAGGGACATGAAGGATGAGTACACCTCTACAGAACACATCCTGCTGGCAATGGTGCAACCCAGAGCAGGGCGTGTCCGTGATCTTTTGAGTCGATATGGCGTGGACTACAACAATGTCATGCAAGCTCTGGCGAATATCCGCGGATCGCAACGGGTCACCAGTCAGAATCCTGAGGCGCAATATGAAGCATTGGCGAAGTATGGCCGGGACCTCACCGATGAGGCGCGCAAGGGGAAACTCGATCCGGTCATTGGCCGTGATGAGGAGATCCGACGCATCATCCAGATCCTCAGCCGGCGAACTAAAAATAACCCGGTCTTGATCGGTGATCCGGGCGTAGGGAAGACAGCCATCGTTGAGGGGTTAGCGCAGCGAATCATGAAGGGAGATGTGCCCCTCAGCTTGAGAGATAAGCGAGTCGTCGCTCTGGATATGGGATCGCTCGTCGCCGGAGCCAAGTATCGGGGTGAGTTCGAGGAGCGCTTGAAGGCGGTGTTGAAGGAGATCCAGGAGTCGCAAGGACAGGTTTTGCTTTTCATCGATGAGATGCACACACTGGTCGGCGCAGGAGCTGCCGAAGGGGCGCTCGATGCCAGCAACATGCTCAAACCGCTTCTGGCGCGTGGCGAATTGCATGCCATCGGAGCGACAACATTAGACGAATATCGAAAACATATCGAGAAGGACGCCGCCCTGGAGCGAAGATTTCAACCGGTCTATGTGAACGAACCCAGCGTGGAGGATACCATCAGCATCCTGCGTGGATTGAAAGAGCGTTATGAGGTCCACCACGGTGTTCGTATCACCGACGGTGCAGTGATCGCAGCAGCCACCTTGAGCCATCGCTATATCGCCGATCGCTTCCTTCCGGATAAGGCTATCGACCTGGTGGATGAGGCCGCCAGTCGACTACGGATGGAAATCGACAGCAAACCAGCCGAGTTGGATGAGATCGATCGGGAGATCATGCAACTCGAGATTGAGCGGGAAGCCCTGAAAAAGGAAAAAGACTCAGCCAGCAAAGAAAGACTTGAGAAACTGGAAAAAGAATTAGGGGATCTGAAAGAGAAAAGCACGCAGTTGTCTGCTCGTTGGCAAGCCGAGCAAGAGGCGATCCAGAAAGTGCAGCATATCAAGCAGGAGATCGATCAAGTGCGAGTGCAGATTGAGCAAGCTGAACGGGCGTTCGATCTCGAAAAGGCTGCGGAGTTGCGTTACACCCGACTGCGTCAACTGGAACAAGACCTCATTGCTGCGGAGGCTCAACTGGTTAATCTTCATGCTTCAGGGGCGTTGCTCAAGGAAGAGGTGGATGCGGAGGATATCGCCATCATCGTGAGCAAGTGGACCGGGATCCCCGTCAGTAAACTCCTGGAAGGGGAGATCGAAAAGCTGACGCATATGGAAGAACGCTTGCACGTGCGTGTGGTGGGGCAGGATGAAGCCATTCAGGCTGTGTCCGCTGCAGTGCGCCGAAGCCGCTCCGGATTACAGGATCCGGATCGGCCGATTGGCTCTTTCATCTTTTTGGGACCTACAGGCGTGGGGAAAACCGAGTTGGCGCGCGCCCTGGCCGAGTTCTTGTTCGATGATGAGCACAACATGGTGCGCATCGATATGAGCGAGTATCAAGAGAGGCATACGGTAGCCCGCCTGATCGGCGCACCACCGGGTTATGTGGGCTTCGAGGAGGGTGGACAACTCACGGAAGCGATCCGCCGTCGACCGTACAGCGTGGTGTTGCTCGATGAGATCGAAAAAGCGCATGCCGAGGTATTCAATGTCTTCTTGCAGGTCTTGGATGAAGGTCGGCTGACCGATGGGCATGGACGCACCGTCGATTTTCGAAATACGGTGATTATCATGACCAGCAACATCGGCAGTCAGTACATCATGGATGTGGAGCAGGAGGCCGAAATACGGAAGCGGGTGATGGAGGCACTGCGGACCCATTTCCGTCCCGAGTTCCTGAACCGAGTGGATGAGGTCGTCATTTTTCACCGTCTCACAAGAGAAGATCTACGTCAGATCACCAGGATCCAATTCGATCAACTCAGTCAAAGGTTGGAGGAGAGAAAGGTCAGTATATCGCTCACGGAAGCGGCGATGGATCGCTTGATTGAGGAAGGATATGACCCTGTTTACGGCGCTCGCCCATTAGAGCGTGTATTACAGCGCAGGGTGATCGATGAGTTGGCGTTACGTCTTATTCGAGGCGAGATCCGCGAAGGTGATCACGTGCTTGTGGATGTCGAGGGTGGTGAATTGACTTTTACTGTCACAGAGCCGGCGATCTCGAAAGCCTTACCGGTTACGTAAAATCATCGACATTCCAGTAAGTTGCCATCAGGGCGGGTATCGCTTCCCGCAGGCTCCATACCTGCGGGAAGTTAGCTATATCTTCTTGCCGTACGTGAAGCTAAGAAGGGCACGCCTTATTTTGCACACCGGGATCTATTTGGCTGAGAGGTGCAGAGCCGCAAAACCCTCCCTTACTTGTCCATCCAGCCGATCGGCGAGTGCCAGGTATTTCTCGTGCGCTTGTTCTCCCATCTCCTCGTGCTCGATGCGCTCAAAATCCTCAGATACTTTTTCTTGCTTTGCGGGGGAGATGACATGCTCCGCCATCGGGAAAAACCTGCTATCTTCTTTAACAATGTGGTTTCTGAGTAAGGAAACATAAGCTCGAGCGCTTTGGATGAGACCCTGACGGGAGGAAACCGATCCCTGTTCCATTTCTTGAGCTGCCTTTCGCATTTGTTGGGTTAAAGCCCTGCCCTGTACATGCTCTGCCAACACATATGCGATCGGCCCTTTATCTCTAGGCATACCGCTGGCGATCATGGCCTCGATCAGCACATCCTCTTCTTTTTTATGATGACAGCCATCGGCGAAGCCCCGGATAAACTCGGTCACCTCTAAGAAAAACTGGGGCGGGACTCTCTCCCCCCGATCCGATCGATCGGCAGCCATTTCTAACGAATTGAGCACACGCTCAATGACCCGATGCTCTTCCATAAGAATATTTGTAGCTTTCATCACAATCCTCCTTTGTTCTTTTGCCATAGATTTTTAGAAATGGATAATGGTTTTTGTATAACGGTCTCAATCCTCCGATCGGATTCCCGGTCGTACAAATTGAATAAAGGGTTTTATCTGGCTCAATATCTCCCCCTTGAGCAGGTTGCCCGAGGCATGCATGAGGGTATCAAGGTTGAAATCCGGATCTTTCTGCATGCTGGCCATGCAGGGATAGTGATGATGCAGCAACCCAGCCTTTTCCTCAGCCTCATCAACCGATAATCCCAACAGCCCTTGAGCGACGAACCGGGCGCAACCGCAAACCGCGTCGCGCAGGACTTCTGCCTGCCTGATGGTTCGGGTTTCAGGATCGACCATTATTCGCAGGCGGGGTTTTCCGAAATGGCGTGCGAATTCGGCGATGAGATCACTCTTGTAGGGGATGCGTTCGCGAAGCGTAACCCCATAATCTATTTCTGTCAGAGAACACAAGGGCTTTGGAGTTGCACATGCCACATTCATCTCTGCTAACCAGCTCCGCAATTGACGAGCCAGTCCTCGCGGCAGCCAGGCCTCGTTGTCAATAGCAGCGATCACTGCTTTGGCGCCCGTCATCTTGACCATCTCAGGTAAAAGTTCGGCGATGCCGGGATGCTCTCCGAAGGAGAGGATCAGGTCGGCACCAGGTAGGGATGCAGGCAGGAATTCCTGCGGATCATCGATCATGGGGGGCAAGATAGGAGGCGCCTGCCAGATGTGAAGCTCCCAAGTTTGAGGGTTATGGGCTTGGATATTGGCTACATGGCGACGACCATACTCGCCTGAGATCAAGGTCAAAATGCGCATCTTTATTCCTTCCAATTATCAATCAAACATGAGGAGAAGCAGGACCAGAGGCGTCTTCGCCAAAATGCTGTGTGGCAGATGAGGCGGCATGCGCACCCATGTCCCTGCTCGCGCCTCGAGCTCATCCTCTCCCAGGGTAAGCCTGGCTTCCCCCTGGAGCAAATGAAGGACGGCGGTCTTGGAAGAGGTATGCTCAGAAAGTTCCTGTCCGGGCGCGAAACCGAAAAGGATGGCTTTCATCCGATCGTCTTGAAATAACGTACGACTGATGATGCTCTCGGGAGGGAGCTCAGGTAATTCAGCAAATAGATCAGGTAAGAAAGTGTAATCGGTCATCAATATTGCCTCCAGGTGACCAGGGTGCTGGTTGAATTCCTAATCCAGCTTTGTGTTTTATTCCATAATGCGGATCATGAGATCTGCCCTCCAAAGGTCGCAGCTCCAACTGCACCTCCGATGGTTTGGATGATTTCTCCACATAAAGCAGCCTGATCAAGTTGATAGATGTCGATCGCGTCCCTCAGACGATGAAATCGACTGAAATGGCAACCGATGCATGCCATGCGGTAGGAGATGAATACTTCCGCAACAATCGGCCAATCTCGCAGGATTTGCGCCATTGGCATTTGTAAAAGATCCTTGGGTGTGGCCATGTTGTTCATGATTACAGTTTATCAAGGAGAAGGAAGGGTGTCGTTGCGCTGGAGCAAAGAGAGCTGAGATCGGGTGATACCCTAAGGAAGATCTTCGCCGATGGAAACCAGCCGGTGGGGATCGGTAACGATGACTTTCTGACGGCCAGCGCGAAGGATGCCGGCGCGTTCCCATTCTTTCAAGGTTCGACTGACAGTGAAAATGGTCGTGCCAGTCATTTCGGCCAAGTCTTGTCTGGAAAGTGGGACGTCGATCAAAATGCCCTCTTTTGTCTCACGACCCATTTGATTCGCCAATCTGGCGAGGGTCCTTGCGATGCGACGCTCAACGCGTTCTGTTGCCATCTCACGGATTTTGTTGAGCGAGGTTTGAAGGACACGGGCGGAGAACTTCAGCAGGTTGAGGGCTACAGCGGGATAGTCATGAAGTATTTCTTCGAAATCAGATGCGGGAATAGCAAACGCGACCACTTCGTTCAGCGTCTGCGCACTTGCCGGGTAAGTCGCCGTCTCTATTGTCGGAAGTGCGCCGATCAACTCACCGGGACCGAGGATGTGCAGGATGACATCAAATCCTTCGGCTGAGGTTTGCAGAATTTTCACCTGCCCCTCGGCAACCAGGTAATAAGTTTTCGCTGATTCGCCCTCGATAAAAAGGAAGGTATCTCGCTTGAAGATGCGCTTCTTAAAACGTGTGGCAATACGGGCCAGATCCTCTTCCGTGAGGTCAGCAAAAAAATTTGCTCTTGAAAAGATCGTATGGATGGGCGCTGCTTCCTCTGGCATGTACACGAATTGTAACCTCTCTCATCAGAATCACTGCTTGAGGATGCCAATCGAAACGATCATGTGCATATATCTCGAACTCGTTTGGATTGAAACCCTTCTCACTTCTTCTCGCCCAGCGCAATTTGGCGCAAGACCTCTTCTGGCACAGGGGAGCAAGCAGCGATCCATTGACGTGCTTGGTCGACAAGTCCCCAAAGATTCCATAGCAAGACCCCTCGGATTCGGCCATTGTCTCGGTAATAGACTGCGCCCTTATGGAAAGGTTCTTGCCAATAGGCAACCGTTTCAAGCCTGGGATCGAGTTCCCCCACTGCTTCATAGCCGAGATCAAACAGGTCAGAATAGAAGAAGGGCTGATGGTCGTATTGAATAGCTTCTCCTGCCATCGAGCGTCCAGCCATCTCTCCCATGGTATTGGCATTGTCTTCATGTTCCACCCGCATCCGTTTGTC
>CAYGXU010000121.1:0-9520 GCA_964353875.1 uncultured Anaerolineaceae bacterium
ATCTCCTTCTTGCGGCCACCGGCTTTTGAATTCACCCGTCGCCACAAATAATGCGAAATTAGAAAGCCATGTCGGGTTTCTTTACCTCCCAGACTTTTCCGACAAGGTCGGGGCCGGGTTTGAGTGTGGGCTTGCCCGGCTGCCAGCCAGAGGGGGTAACTTCGCCCGTCGCCCGCACATGCTGGAAGGCTTTTACCTGGCGGATCAACTCCCCGACATTGCGGCCCACCTCAGGAGTCAGCACTTCCATCGCCAGGATGACGCCATCCGGGTTGATTAGAAAGCGGCCGCGGATATTTACCCCGGCGGCTTCCTCGTATACGCCGAAGACGGAGCCGATCCTCCCTCCCGCATCTGATAGCATGGGGAAGGGCACGCCGCCCGGCACCATCTTGGAAAGTTCATGTTCCTGCCACATCTTATGGACGAAGCGGCTGTCAGTGCTGGCAGACAGGATTTCGACCTCCAGCGCCTTGAGTTCTTCGTATTTATCGGCGACCGCCGACAATTCGGTCGGTCAGACGAAGGTGAAGTCGCCGGGATAGAAACACAGCACGACCCACTTGCCGCGATAATCCGAGAGTTTGATATTCTTAAAGCCTTGTCCCTGAATGTAGGCCGAGGCTTCGAAATCGGGGGCTTCACGCCCGACACGTGCGATGCTCATAGGAACCTCCTGGGCTTTGGGGAATGCACTCGATTCAACCACCGGTTTGGGCAGCAGCGGCCCACCGGCAGGTTTGACATACGAGTCTTTTTCAGCCATCCTATCTACTCCTTATGGAAGACTGGTTTCGCATCATCTCAATAGGATGTATTTCAAATAAGCTAGGGCAGCGTCCCACAGGCTGCCCACTTACAGCCAAACACGCCTCAATTTTGGCCTGCGGGACGCTTTTACTTGTAAACGAAACACACCCATTTCAATAAATTGGGGGGCGGGGCGTGCGCCCGGAAGCCTCCCGGGTATCACTTCCCGAGTTCTTCGATGCGCTTATTGATGGCCTCCAATTGCCTTTTCAGCCATTCCGCTTCGGTCTTGAGGGCTTGCAGGTTCTCTTCCTGCGTGGGTGGCACATAGTAGCCGGGATAGTCCCAGCGCGCTTGCCCAGTCGCGAAGAAACGATGCCGCCAGCCGAATCCGCCGCCCCAGCCGCGTCTCCAGCCCATCCCAAGGCTGGAGGCTGGATTTGCGAATCCTGGCGCGTCGTAGCCGCTGCAGTACCCAAAACCGTGCCCGGTTCTTGGGCCCATACCCATAGGGCCTGTTCGGTCGCCTCCTGGCATAACACTCACCTCCTTTCGTCAGAATTTCTACCTTCGTCTAAAAGCAACATCCTTTACCAGCGCTACGGTCTCGCCCTCTCCCTTGGCGACGGCCATGACCGGAACGACTCCGGCGGCGATAGCTCTGCCCGCACTTCCGAGTCGGGGAGAGTTCAGCCTTTCGGTATGGCAGGGATGTCTGAGGTTTTGCTGGTTTGGCCTGCGCCAGCCGCCGATCCAGACCGATAATCAGGGCCTCGGTCAGCCGAGGCAGGATTTCCCGTCCGGCATAAGTCAGAGCCGAGATCAGCCACGGTTTGGTGGTTGAAGAAATAGGCTCTGATGCCACGATTTCCACCTCGCGCGCGGGTTGATTCGCCACCGCTTCAGCTGCGATTACAGGCAGTTCGACGGCTGTGATTGCGCCCATCGGACAGGCATCTGCGCATGCCCGGCATTGGGTGCAACGGGCCTGGTCAAAAATGGCGAGGCCATCAATCAGGCGAATCGCCCTAGTAGGACATATCTCGACGCACGCACCGCAGCCAGTGCATTGCTCTGCATTCATTCGTATTTCCATAATTCATCTCTGTTCTCGCCTGCCCGACCGAAAACGCACATTATGGCTCAATGCAGGCGATCTACTTGATCCACAATGCTGCCATCAAGGTAAGCCATGACCGCCTCGTCAATCGAGGCTATATCGGTGACAATCGGCCGGATGCCGCGCGCCTTCATGCTCTCGTAGGCACCCATCCCCATGCCGCGGCAGAGCAGGGCTTCGCAGTCGGCAATGGCATCGGCCATCTGCAGATGTTTGCTGTGCGAAGCGGCGTCCATGCCATGTGGCTGGCCGGGCTGCTCCTCGGGGTGGGGCTGGTTCGCAAAATGGGCATGCCCAAGCTTGTCGCGTAATTCACGGTTGACAATCTGTCCATTTTCAACGGTCGCGACCAGATAATAGGGGGCACGTCCAAAGTGCTGGCTGATGGTGCTCCTATCGTCGGTAATGGCGGCTATTTTCATCGTTTTACTCTCCTGATCAAGGTATCGAACCAATTCGAATTTGTTGCAGGGAAAGGCGACATGCCAGGCGGGAGACCGTAGCAGGCAGGGCGGGATGGACAAGTCGCCATCTATGTGTTTCTGCATAACCATATGATAAATAAGGAGCCCCACATTACTCATCTCCCGGGTTTGATATAAAATGCTGTTCAGCGAAACGGTCATCTTCATCCGATGGGCACAAGATGAGTAAGGAACGGGTCAGTATGTCATCTTTGTTGAGCCAGCGGTGGGGCAGGTGCGCCTGGAAGATCAGGCTATCGCCTGCTTCCAGAACATAATCCTGATTCGCAATAAAATATGTCAGGCGACCTTCCAGACAATAGACGAATTCCTGCCCAGTATGTACAATCGCTTCGGGCCCGCTATCGGCGCCTGGTTCCAGGGTGATCAAAAGGGGCAGACCTTCTCCCAGAGTCAATCCGGCTCCGAGATCCTCAAGCAATCCATACGTAAAAGTGGCCCACGGGCGCTGTCCGGGCTTCTGGTAGACAACTTCCCTTTGCATCGATTTCGTCTCAAAAAAAGCCGTGATAGGAACCCGCAAAGCACGTGCAATTTGCTGAAGGGTGCCAACGCTGGGTGAGGTTTTTCCATTTTCAATCAGGCTGAGGGTATTGAAATTCAGACCGCTCAATTCAGCTAAAGAACGGATAGATAATCCCTGTTCGGTGCGTAGTTCACGCAGACGCAGACCCACATTGATTTCAGCGGTAACTGACTCCTTTGTTGACGGTTCCATGACTGCCATCAGGCTGTCCTGCCAATGGCGATGACGCCGTCCAACCCGTGCGTGAGATCCGCCCTGATGCTGTCTAGGCATGCAATACTCCTATGTCACCATCATAATAATATTATAGTACAAATCATTACATATTGTACCATTATATTAGTACAACAATGCGAAAACAGCTTGAATGAAATTATCTGCATTGAAGAGCGCGGCAGTAAGCTACATGGATGTTAATTCATATAACCGGGAGTTCTATTCGAAGAGAGTCAGAAAAAATTGGTGAAAAATAATCCAGAATGGGATTTTTGACACTTAACCGATAAAGCTCCGAGGAAATCTGATCCAGGGACTGTTAGCCCTTCACCCAATTGATATTCGAAGATCCGGCGGATAAGATTCGCGTTTTATAGGCAAAACATATCTATGAACAAAAGAGACAAATGGAATTGGATTCGTCTTGCTCCACACCAAGAGAACCATCGCGTACATGATTGCTTCATTTGGGGGTAAGCCATGGGCTTCTTCTGTCATCATAAGCCCTTGGTTGTGAGTTCAAATCTCACCCTCGCCACTCCGGCTCACCATGGCCAGGCAGGTCTTTTTTCTATATCCCTGTCGCATAGTGTATCGAACGGATTAGGCTACATCGGATGTTAGGAGAGGTGATGAGAGATTGGGTGCGTTGGGAGCCAGTGAAATCAGATTGATGACTTGCAAGAATATCGATGGAAGGGTTGTATAATCGCTGAGTTGAATAGAAAAGAATGGCTCTTGCAATTGATGTCCTTTACCCAAAGTAATCTTGTCAGAGTTAAGGTGAATTGATGGCATTGCTGACACGAATCAAGAGAGTTTCGCGTGAGCTCTCGTTGTTTGCCCTGGCGTCGTTATCCTTCGGATTTGCCTACAGCATGATCGACTCGACCTTTAACAACTTCGTCAACGAGAAATTTGGACTTACCGCTTTTCAACGTTCCTTCCTTGAACTTCCGCGTGAATTGCCCGGTTTCCTGGTCGTATTCGTTTCAGCGGCGCTCTGGTTCCTATGCAGCCGCAGGCTGGGCGTCGTCTCCATGTTACTTAGCGTAGCCGGGGCATTGTTGATAGGATTCGCTTCATCTAGCTATTCCACCATGGTGGTTTGGTTATTCATTTACAGCCTGGGACAACACCTGTTTATGCCGTTGTCCGCCACCATCGGGATGGAATTGGCCAGGGAAGGGAAAACCGGCCAGCGACTGGGGCAACTCAACGCCATCCGCAATCTTGCCGTTGTTCTGGGGAGCTTCATCGTTGTTCTCGGATTCAGGTACATGGGATTTACTTTCCAAAGCACCTTTGTCCTCGCGGCCGTAGCCTTGGGCTTATCAGCCATCCTTTTATTCACCATGTCGCCCCAGAAAACGAAGCCTCCGAAAATGTATTTAAAACTCCATAAGGAATACCGGCTTTACTACACCCTGGCGGTCATATCTGGCGCCCGTAAACAACTTTTCATCACATTCGCTCCGTGGGTACTGGTCAAGATTTTTGAGCAGCCGACGCAGATTATGGCCACCCTCTTTACGATTGGCGGGATCATCGGCATTCTTTTCCAGCCGTTCTTGGGCTGGGCGATTGACCGTTTTGGCGAGCGCGTCATCCTGGCCTCCGAAGCGGTTATTTTGATCTTCATTTGCTTTGGGTATGGTTATGCCAAATTTCTATTCCCGGAGAGGATTGCATTTTGGGTGGTATGCTTTTGCTTCCTGGCGGACCAGATGATGTTCTCCGTTGGCATGGCGCGTTCCACGTACATGAAGAAGATTGCCAGACAACCGGAGGATGTCCAACCCACGCTGACCACTGCGGTTACGATTGATCACGTCTTCTCGATTGCCACTGCCATCGCAGGCGGATTGATCTGGAATGCCTTTGGGTTCCAGTATGTGTTTCTGTTGGGGATGCTCATTGCGGTCATCAATCTAGTGACTTCATTGAAAGTGCGGATACCACAGCACTCCTCCTCCGATGTTGGTATTGTGCCTTAATCAAAAACGTATCCTCGCAATCAACGCAGGCTGCTAGTGAGGCATGCTAAGCAGCGGTGTTGGTTGGTAGGATGAGCTGGGCAGCACAAGGGGATTTTTTCAAGTCGTTTATGTTTTGGGAATGGATTTCTTCTCGGATCATATTTCCTGATTCATCTCGTGAAATGCTGCCTCTAAAGCCAGTCGGCTGATCGCCTGATACGCTGGGCGCAGTAGCGTATCAATCCCTGGAGCGGGGACAAAGGCAGCCTGGCCCAATCGCTTGAGGAGCGGTATTTCAATAGACGGCGGGTGAATGGAGACGGAAAAGCCTTCCAGCGGCGCGTTCATCACCCAGAATTTTTCGAGGCAGTCTTCGAGGGGGATGATGACTTCATTCTCTTCCGGCTCGGTCTCTGCGGGCATTTCCATCTGACCGATGCGGCGCTGGCGCAAAGCCTGTAAGACTTGCTCTTGATTACGTCCGCGTAAGCGGAAGAGCAAGAATGGATCTTCATCGAAGCGTTCACCCAGGATGTAATGCGTCGCAGCGATGTGTTTGCAGGGATTGGCATAATCGGGACAGGAGCAGGCAGTCGTCAGGTCACCGCCTTTGGCTGGAAACAGGCTCACCCCGGCAGATTGAAAGGCAACCTCGATCTCCTCCGGCATCTCACCCACCAGCAGGTGGGCAGTGAAAATTGCTTGCTCAGAAAGCGCGTCGATGACCTTTTCCCATTGTTCGTCGCTAAGAGGGGCAATCTGGATGGTGATTTTATAGGGAGTAGGTCGTGATCCTTGTACTCGCGCTGTAATTCCATGATTGGTCTCCTCAATCGAGAGCACCTGCCCCTTGCGGGCGTAATTGCGCCCGCGCGTCAGACGGCGCGGGTCCATCAGCCGCTCCAACGACAGAATCCAGCGTTGCGCCCACCAGTTTTTGGCAAATCCCCCATGCTGGCTACGTGCCTTGATGCCGTCCTTGGTCTCAATCGGGCGTGTAGGGGCAAAGTAATAGTATTCATTATAATCGTATCTGCGCCGCGCCATCTTATGCTCTCCTCAATGCCACCAGGTTTCTCAACTCATCAGTAGTCAACTCGGTCAGCCATTGTTCGCCGCTGCCGATGATTGCCTGCGCCAGTCCCTTCTTGCTTTCGATCATCTCGTCAATCATCTCCTCCAGCGTGCCGATGGTCACGAATTTATGCACCTGGACATTGCGTTTCTGCCCAATGCGAAAGGCGCGGTCAGTAGCCTGGTCTTCCACAGCCGGATTCCACCAACGGTCGAAGTGGATAACATAGCTGGCGCGGGTGAGATTCAAGCCAGTCCCGCCAGCTTTTAGGGAGAGAATGAAGATAGAGGGGGCATTTTCATCCTGTTGGAAGCGTCTTACCATCTGATCGCGGATTTTTACGGGTGTGCCGCCGTGCAGGAATTGCGTCGAGGCGCCGACGACCTGGGGGAGAAAATTGGCCAGCAATCGGCCCATTTCAGCGAACTGGGTGAAGATCAATGTCCGGTCGCCTTGTTCCAGGATTTCATCCAGCAACTCGGTCAATCGTTCCAGCTTTCCACTACGCCCAACCATGTTGGTCAAATCCAACGGTTCGCCGCTGCTCTGTGTGGATTGATGCAGGTATTGCAGCGGGTGGTTGCAAATCTGCTTGAGCTGCATGAGCATACTCAGCACCAACCCACGCCTCTCGATTCCCTGTTCCTGTTCTTCGATTTTCTGGATGGAGTTCTGCACGACTGCTTCGTAGAGAGTTGCCTGCTCTTCGGTCAGTTGGCAATAGGCCTTAGTTTCCACTTTTTGGGGCAGATCTGTAATCACACGCGGATCGGTCTTGACACGGCGCAAAATGAGGGGGGAGATTAACTGCTTCAATCGTTTGAGCGCTTCTTCATTTTGATAACGCTCGATCGGTAGGGCAAAGTCGCTGCGGAATTGCTCGCGCTGCCCAAGGTAGCCGGGATTCAAGAAATGCATAATAGACCATAATTCCGAAAGACGGTTTTCCACGGGCGTCCCGGTTAATGCCAAACGAAATTCGGCCTTAATCTGGCAGACGGCCTGGCTCTGTTTGGCGGACGGATTCTTGATGTTTTGGGCTTCATCTGCAATCACCGCCAGCCATTGGATGGATTGAAGCAACTCAAGATCCAGGCGGACAAGCGGATAACTGGTCAGCACCATGTCCACATTTTTGGCCGCCTGGCGGAACGAATCGTCCAACAGCCTGTTGGCGCCCTGGTGGACCAGCGTGGTCAATGTCGGGGCGAATCTGCGAATCTCACGCTCCCAATTGGTCACTACCGAGGTGGGGGCGATGAGCAGGCTGGGTGCAGGCAATGCCCCCAGGGTCTCCTTCTCGTGCAGAAGCAGCGCAATCGCCTGGATGGTCTTGCCCAGACCCATGTCGTCTGCCAGGCAGGCCCCTAGTCCCCATTGACGGTGGAAATTTAGCCAGGAATAACCGTAGAGCTGATATGGACGCAACTGCCCGTTTAGACCGGTTGGTTGAGCGATTTGAGTCAATCTGTCAGAATCAGCGAAGTGTTCGAGCCATTCAGCCAGCCAACCCTCGCTGGTCACCTCCTCAACCGGCAGACCATTGATAGTCGTCTGCCCGGCAAGCCCGTATTGCATTGCTTCCAGCAATCCCATCTCCCCTTCCATTTGCTGTTTCTCCCAGAAGTGGATGGCGGCTTCAACCTGATCTGTGTCGAGTGTCACCCATTGGCCGCGGATCTGCACCAGTGGTGATTTGAGCGCTGCCAGGGCGCGGAACTCCTCCTCGGACAAGGCGGTATCGCCAACCGAGAGTTCCCACTGATAATCGATCAGGTTTTCGAAAGACATGCGTCTTACGACATTGGCTTCTTGCTTCTCCTTGGAGCGCATCTTCAAGCGCACGCCCAGCCGCGCGCCACGCTGATTCCACCAGGGTGGGACGAGCAGGCCAAAGCCAGCGCCTTCTAGGAGTGGGGCAGCTTCTCGCAAAAAGGTA
Organism: uncultured Anaerolineaceae bacterium; assembly: GCA_964353875.1. Classification (GTDB taxonomy): domain Bacteria; phylum Chloroflexota; class Anaerolineae; order Anaerolineales; family E44-bin32; genus MGNI01. Next base: position 8,091 of record CAYGXU010000121.1, read on the forward strand.
TAGGCCGCCTGTGTATCAAGGCCAAGGTGGGAAGGGCATTTGCCTTTCAGGCTCAGCGTGATGGGCGAGAAGAGACGTGCAGCGTAACCTAATCCGGCCAGCAATTTCTCCTGAGGTTGCTCAAAGCGATGTCCGAGTTTTTTGATCACATTGCCAGTTTTTTTCCAGACGGTCTCAGCCGGCACCAGCAAGCTGGGGTCATCGTTGGCCTGCAACAAGTAGTGGAGGAGCCAGTTCGGAGCGGCCGTTTCCATCTGCGGGGCTTCAAGGCGGAAAGCGATACGAAAATCAGCATCTCCGGACAGGTGCAGGTTGCGCATCCAGGCGCGATGGCTGGCAGCCAGCGTCTGTAACTGAGCCGGGGAGGCTTTAATCGTTGGATCGTCGCTGAAAAGCGCCTCCAGCCAATAATGGGCGGGAGAGTCGCTGCTGCCCCGAAACGGCGGCGCGACTGCACGACCCCAACGACGCGCCAAGGAGTCGCAAATAGCGTTGAGAAAACTTTGTAACAGGATGCGAGGAGGGGGAGAGTCTCCCGAAGCAGTCAGGGAGGCGCGACAGATGGGCGGCATGGCCGTTTCCAGTTGCGCCAGGCGCGGACCATCTTTGTTGCCATCCAACACGGCTAACCAACGCGCATGCCAATTAGCCCCGTCCATGCTGGCAGGGATCAAGATCGGGACGATTTTTTGCGCGACCAGGGCTTCCAGCGCTAGAGCGGAGGCATGGCTCCAGAAGCGGGTGTCATCCCCCAGCACGGCAGCCATCATTTGCGTTTGGCGTTCCTTTTGGCGGCTGGTCAATTCCAGCAGGGCGAGGCAGGCCGAGCCGGGATCAAACTGCAGCCCTTGCACCAGCCAGGGATATAGGCGGGGAGTCGACTGCCGATCCACTTCCCAGGCGTGGACCAATAATGGCGATGGCGATGGCCCGCTGCGGCTGGAGGGTAGCCGCAAAGCTGCCATACTTTCTTTGCCGGCCTTGCCAAACGTTCTTTGCAAAACGTCGATGTCAGCGCAGAAGGGATGTTCCTTGGGTTTTGGTTTTTGTGCCATGCGGCCGCGCTGCCAGGCGGGCGGTGGGCTCTCGGAATTTTCTGCCCACAACAATATACCACCCTGTTCAGCGGGAGACAGCACGGGCTGCCAATGGGCATGGATGACAAGCATGATTTATCTGTCCTGGAAGTTACACTCAGCTATTATCCCGCGCCTCTTCATTTTTGATAATCCCAGGAAACAAAATCCGTGCCAAGGCAAAATGCCATCTCACACTCCGGGCAATTGCTTTTAATGCTTTTCGCTTCACGAAATCTCATGATGCCAGTATGAGAGCAACGGCCCAGCAGATCATTGGAATGGATTGTAAGATGAAGACATGCTGCACAGGGGAAGGGGTTTGTCATACCATAATTGGGCGTTGGCTGATTG
>CAYGXU010000122.1:0-9346 GCA_964353875.1 uncultured Anaerolineaceae bacterium
TGCCGCAGTATACGAAAATGCCTGCGCATTTCTATGGTTAGAGAATAGATGCATGGCGCGGCATTCAGCCGCAACCAAAGTTTTGCGCCTTTCGCGTATATGCTGAACTGCAATCGCCGATTAACAAGTTTACCTGCCCCGAGAGTCAGACAACCAGCGATCATGGTCTTCTCACCCACGTTCATGGCTGACCGGTTTTCATCAATTCGAGCAGACTTCTGCCGAAGGGAGTGATATAGAAGGCAATCAGTTCCTTGTATCTTCCCCTAAGCGTTTTGTGCGGTCCATGCTCCGGCCTCAGGATGCCTAAGTCGACCAGAGGCTCGATCACGATCCGTTCGATGATGGCTCGCAAACCTTGACGAGCAAAATCCTGATCCTGGATGGACCAAACCAGGCCGATGTCCTCAACCAATCGGTCTGCGAAAGGCTCAAACAGGACCCTTGTTCCTACCGAGATCGCCAGCAGGTGATCCAATACAGGCTGACGAAAACGATCGATGACGGAATCACCCCTGATTCCAAAGGGCGAAGCGATTGTCCAGTCAACTCTGGTCCACCAGGCGAGGAAAAGAAACCATGCCTGAAGCGGCGCGGGCATTGCCAGGAAAAGCTCTCCCTGGTCAGTCAGCCGCCACCTGCGGCCCAGGCCTCCGCTCAACAGCGCTCCATGCGAGGCGAGAATATGCACGAAATAAAGCGGCCAGACTTGCGCTTCACTTCGCACACGGAAAACGTAATCCCCGATCCTTTCCTCCATTCTGGGCGGGCTGACAAATTGCGCGCAGATCTCGCGTACGGCTTTCAAGGGCAGATTCCCGGTCGATTGGGTCCCGCTGAGGCGGTGGTCGCGCAGGTAGTTGAGCAGTGTGACCATATCTTGGCGAAGCGCTAATTTTTCTGCATCCGCCCATTGATCTTCAGGAAGCTCATCGATCCACGCCGACGAGGAATCCACGAATACAATTCCAGCTTGATCCTCTTGCGACCAAACACTGGATGCTTCTCTACTTCTGCGCTCCATCCCATCCAACGCAGCATTGACCGCTTCCAGGTCAAAGGCCTGCGGGTCGAACTTGCCGCCAATCCATTCCAGGTATTCGTCGTGCTCAGGGTGTCGGGGGTCTCTAATAGCATGCAAAAAAACCTCATAACCCCACACACCACCCACATCTTCCGGCGGACAAGCGCGCTTGCCGCTTACACAGCGAGGATAACGGACACCCTCTTCAGCCGGCAGGATTTTTTCGACCAAGAGGGTGTGCTCCCATCCGTCGCCAAAATCGTATTCGTATGTGAACCGAAATCCCTCCCCGGGGACCACTTGGTGCAGCCTGTAATGGATCTCATCTTTGGTACCCAATTCGCCGAATTCATCATCCTGCGGATCGCCATAATTTTTATAATCGATGGTAAACATATGCAAGTGGTAATCCTCCCACCCCATCACGATCTGGAGGATGTCGTGCAGCTTGAACAAACTCGTTATCGCAGGCGCCTGGATACGCCGCCAGATGGGCGGGTGGGTTTCGTTCAGGGTGACTTTGATCTGATAGACTTCGGTGGCTTTTCTGCTCATGGGCATTCCTTAGTAGTCAGGCTTCCCCCAGATGATGTGGCTCGCCGGCATTTGGACCTTTGCTGCCGATGGCCCAATCTCATTCGGAGGAGAAAAATTTTCATTATTCGGCGCTCTGCAGCATATGCGCTTCCCAACGGTCTCCGATCTGTGGTTTCTCAGCTTCCATAAGGTAATTTGGTTACCCGCTTTATGGTAATTCTCCATGCAAATATCCTCAAGATATCCCTCAATATTGCTGTTACCACTGCCATTGAATTGCGCCTAGAAGCATAGAAACACACCTTTGCATGCCCCATTTAACCAAATCCGTGCTATGCTTATCCATGACCGATCCTTTCATTTTCCCATCGCCAAAGTGCCTTTACTTTTATTCACCTCAATCGCGATTCATGCGCTTTCCTCTCGGCAACTGGTCTTTACCTGCGATGCCAGCGGCGTATGGCTTGTGTGGCCATTTCTGTCCCTGACAATGCAACCAAGCCGCGCGAGATGCAAGCGCGGAAAGGAGATCATGCAACATGGAACGCACAGGATTTAAGGTTTACGGATACCGCTGGGTCGTCTTGGCCGTCTTCATGCTGGTTGTGGCGGTCAATCAATTGGCCTGGATCACCTTCGCCTCCATCACCAGCGAGGCGGCTAAATACTATCAGGTGACCGATCTCAGCATCGGACTCTTATCGATGAGCTTCATGGTGGTCTTTATTTTCCTCTCCATCCCCGCCTCCTGGGCCATCGACACGTATGGCTTTCGCATCGCGGTCGGCATCGGCGCGGCTTTTACGGCGCTGTTCGGATTGACACGCGGCCTATTCGGACCCAGCTACACACTGGTGCTCATCTCACAAATCGGGATCGCTATCGGGCAACCCTTCATTCTCAATGCGGTCACCAAGGTGGCTGCCCGCTGGTTTCCGATCGAGGAGCGCGCCACCGCTTCGGGACTCGGCACCTTGGCCATGTTCCTGGGCATCCTGCTGGGGCTTATTCTGACTCCTTATCTGACCATACAATTTAGTATCCCAACTATGCTTTTGATTTACGGTATCGCGGCAATCATCGCCGCCATCGTCTTCGTCGTCATTGCCAGAGAGCGGCCGATCACACCCCCTTGCCTGCCGGGCGAGGACGAGCGTACCCTGGTGTTCGAGGGTCTCAGGCAGGCACTGCGCAAACGCGAGTTCATCTTGATGCTGGTAGTCTTCTTCGTTGGGCTGGGCGTGTTCAACAGTGTAACCACCTGGATCGAAGACATCTTACGTCCCCGTGGATTTGGCATCACCCAGGCCGGCATCACCGGTGGATTGATGGTCGCCGGCGGACTGCTAGGGGCGGTGATCCTGCCCGCCCTCTCCGATCGCTATCGCCGTCGGGTGCCTTTCATCCTGATCGGCCTGGCCGGAGCGACCGCCGGACTGGTAGGGGTCACCTTCGCAAGTAGCTATGGCCTTTTGCTGGCCTCGAGTTTCGTATTGGGATTCTTCCTGCTCAGCGCCGCACCCATAGGCTTCCAATATGGCGCCGAGGTGACCTACCCGACGCCGGAGGCCACCTCCAACGGCTTGCTACTGTTGATGGGACAGATCTCGGGAATCTTATTCATCCTGGGGATGGACCAGTTCAAGGCAACCGGGACCGGATCGATGACGCCCTCGTTGCTGGTGCTGATCGCCTTGATGATCGTTTCCCTGTTCTTGTGCACCCGTTTGAAGGAATCGACCGTGATCAGCAAGTCGCCTTCCCAAGCCTCCGATCAATAAATCTGGTCCATTGCGACGGAACACAACAACTTTCATTACACGGCCTGGCTTTAATTGAGCGATAATTGGTGAAAGCCAGGCCGATGCTTTGGCATACCACTGACGGAACAAACTCAATGGATCATTACGCCACCCGATAAATATGATGTATAATATAATGTATAATTTCAAGACGACGGAGTTATGCAAATGTCAAGTTTGGTTAGAAAACAGATCTACATCAATCACGAGCAGGAGGCGCTCCTGAAGCATCTCTCGCGCCAGACCGGTGATTCCGAAGCTGAGTTGATCCGTCAGGCAATCGATATGCAGATGAAAGCTGTATCACCCAGGCGGGATTTTCGTGCCTGGCAGACCGAAAGGGAATTCATTCATCGGCTACTCGCTCAACCCATGGTTGTCGGTCGTCGATCCTGGACACGTGAGGAACTTCATGATCGATAAGTTCTTCGTTGACACCAACATCCTGGTTTATGCATATGATCGCTCTGAGCGACCTAAACAGGGACAAGCTTTTGAAGTACTTGATCGACTGGCAAATCGTGGCATGGGCTTCATCAGCACACAGGTTCTGTCCGAATTCTTCGTGTCGGTAACTCAGAAAATATCTGCTCCGCTGACGATTGAGGAGGCACTACAAAGCCTGAAGAGTTACCTGCGCTCATGGACGGTATTCGATGTGACCGGCATGATTGTCCTGGAAGCCACCCGTGGAGTTCACGAGCATTCCTTCCATTACTGGGATGCCCTTATCTGGGCTACTGCCAGGCTTAACCAAATTCCAGTTATCTTCAGTGAGGATTTCCAAACCGATGCAATTATCGAGGGGGTACAATTCATCAATCCCATCACTGAGCAATTCGGCTTCGGCCAATGGAATCTATGATAAACCATCCCATATCCCCCGAGTGAATGTCCCCAGTCTCTATTCCATACCAACAAGAAACAGCCGGTCATATTGGCCATGCGTAAATACCTCCCCAAAGAGCGTATATTTCTTGCTCCCATCGTAAGCCATGGATTTATACAGTTGTATGCTATCCATCCACTAGACAAATATCCACCCTCGAAGGATTGCAGTCTTAAGCCCAGGAAGGGGAGCTCAATCATCGCCATGCCATCCCACGCAGCAAAATCCATGAGCGCTCACCATGATTGAAGGTTCATCTTCTCCATTGCCATCTTGATCCTGACTCATGGACTTATGCTGGGATCGCTCTTTCTAATGCTCATGGGTTCACGCACGATGATCCTGCCCTCCACCACTCCTGACCAAAGTCCTACCCCGAATCCACGAAAATGTTGTAACAAAATCCCCGCCGAAAGCGTTTTATAGGTGCATTGCGTTTCATATGAAGGGCCAAGTACTCAATAGGAGATATTTCCCCTTCACCCAAGGACGATTAGTGCATATGCTTACTACGGCAGAGGGAAAAATCTCAGGTCAAGAACACTGGGATTCATTTACTCAAGAAGTGTGATCAACCTTCTGGATATAAGTGGTGAGCGCCAGCTTAAGCGATGGGAAACACAGACGAGTCACCACTATTTCTATCCCCTGGCAAATGGGGTTTCTCAGGGCTGATGTTGGTCCCTTTTTTCGTGAGCGCCGTGCACGAAGGAACAGATGAAACATTTACTCGCTCCATCCATGGGAAAGATGTCATTCCTCAGGGATCGGTTCTCCTGGCGGATACGATCCCTATCCTGCCTGATCGACGCTCGCACCTGGATCGCCTTCGGGCTTCCCTTAATCGTGTACATCGTGACACTGGCCCCAACCATCTACGCCCTGGACAGCGCGGAATTGACCACCGCCGCCGCCAGCGGGGGCATCACCCGCTCCACAGGATACCCGTTCTATCTGCTTCTAGGAAATCTGTTCTCACGGATCCCCATTGGCGATATTGGCTACCGCATGAACCTCCTTTCAGCAGTTTGCGGAGCCTTGACCATCGTCCTGGCCGAACGGATCTTGAGGCGCCTTCATCTCAGCAACTGGGCCATCTTCGGCGCCTTGGGATTGTTCGCCTTTTCCACCCACTTCTGGGGACTATCGCTCATCGCTGAAGTGTACACCCTGCACACCGCGCTGATGGCGGCTTTGATCTTAGCCCTGCTGCGCTGGTCCGAACAACCGACGTCAAGACGTCTGGCCCTGGTCGGTCTGCTTCTGGGTCTCAGCCTAGCGCATCACGGCGCAACCTTGTTGCTCCTGCCGGGGATGATCTGGTTCATCGCCCATCACTTCATTCGTAAGTCCCTGCCCTTCGTCCATCTCGCTAGGGCTGCTGGCGCCATGCTATTGGGCACTACCTTCTACCTCTATCTGCCTCTGCGCTTTGTCCAGATGCCCGCCTTCAACTACGCCGGTATGTACGACGCTTCTGGTGCTTTTCACCCAATTCCTTTAAACCGCCTCGATGGATTGTGGTTGTACATTTCCAGCCATTCCTTCTCAAATTTAATGTTCGCTTATCCCGTCGCCGAACTTCTGGCAGAAACCCGAAGTTTCATGTTGCTTCTGTGGCGCACTTTCCTGGCGATCGGCATCGGTCCGGGTCTGGTCGGGATGGTCTGCATCCTCCGTCGAAACCGCCCTCTTGGCATCGCCCTGCTGCTGATGTTCATCTGCAATGCCCTCTTCTTCATCGAATATCGCGTCGTCGACAAAGAGACCATGTTTTTACCCACCTTTCTGGTCTGGTCATTATGGCTTGGGATGGGTTATCACCAGTTACAGCATTGGCTCCAGGAACTCCATCTGGAGGCGATCAAAAAGAGGAGTATTTGGATTTACAATGGCGTGATTTCTCTTGCCGTTGCGGTTTCCCTCCTCTGGAACTGGGGACTGGTAGATCAATCCCACAGCCGCAGCGCGCGCCAATACGGTGAACAAATCCTTCAAAAGATCGAACCAGGGGCGCTGTTGTTGGGCTATTGGGACGTCGCCCCCATCGTCGAATATCTGCAAATCATCGAGGGTCGTCGGCCGGATGTGACCGTCATCAACCGCTTTCTGATCTCCCCGCAAGATTTGGCGCTTCTAATCCAGAAGGAAGCGCCTAACCGACCTGTTTACATCGATTACCCCTCAGCCAATCTTGATCTGGATTATGAACTTCGCTCCGTTGGGCATGTCTACCGCCTGACACCGCGTGCCCCTTCGACTCCATTCATAGAAGCAACTATTCAGGGTAACCAGGGAAGTAAAGAGGAGTTGGAGCATAACATGAACGAGTATCAGGATAATCATTATGACAAAACCGGAGGTACATAAAATGAAAAAATATCGTCGTTTATTCGTCGTCTTCGCTATTCTCTTATCGGGCGCCTCGATCCTGCCCGCCTGGGCGATGCCATGGCCGAATTTCGACTGGCAACGCTTCGCCGATGCTTACCGTAACCCTACGGGGACACCTGTTTTGATCATGACGCCGACCGCTGAGCCCATCGGAACCCTCCCGGATCTGGTGGTTCAGCATATGAAGATCGACACGCGCTCGACTGGTGTTTCCTGCCTGACCATATTAGAACCACTCGGGGTGCGGGTTTTGATCGCCAATGTGGGCGATGAGGCTGCCGGACCTTTCCAGTTGGAAGTCAATGGCCAGAGGCAAAGCATCAATGGCCTCGCCAGCGGGCAAAGCCTGTGGATCTGGTTTAAGGGCTATCGCAACATGCAAACCAACCTGGCCGTGGTGGATATCGACAACCAGGTGCAGGAGAGCGATGAAAGCAACAACCAATCGGCACAAATGCTGCCGATCCCAACACCGATGCCCAGCTGCACCCAGTCACCGACAGCCATTCCGAAGATAAAGACGCCCCAGCCAACGGCGAACGCGGTTGACTGAGTTGACAAGGAACGCCCTTTACTTATCGAGGACGCACAAACTGGGCCTGCTTTCAGGCGTTTGTTGGCAGCGGCAATTTAGAATTGAGGAACATCGATCCCATCTCTGGCGGGTTCTTACATAGAGGCAATCGAGCAATGATAGCAACTCTGTCTTGATAGGTTGCCTCAATGGAGAGAGGGTATCGAACGACCGAAGTGGTTATGACTCAAATTGATAGCTTCCCCTCCGCCAGGTCCGATGTTGAAGCACCCTTTTTGAGGCGGTCCTGGCGGAGTGCAAACCATCCGATGAGAAAAATGGCTGCCAGCTTTCTCAGACTGCTGCGTGAGTCGGGGGCATCCTGGTTTCTTACCTTGCTCGTCCTCACCCTGCCTCTTTCGCTCTACCGACCTCTTGCCCGACCCTCAGTGGCGGGGATTTTGGATATTTATGTCACCCCCGGGATCTATCTGACCGATTTCGCCGTTTTGGGAGTGATCCTCTCCAACCTGTTGCTTGAAAAACCCTGGCGGAATCCGTTTTTCGGGGAAAGAAAGATCACGTTGCCTTTCCTCGCTCTGGTCGGGCTGGCGATCCTATCGATCCCATGGTCCATATCACCCAAAGTGGCGGCTTACTCGGTATTTCGTTGGCTGATCGCCCTGTTCCTCTACCTTGCCCTTCTTCAAACTCGCTTCCCGATCGAGAGAACCGTTGCCATCTTCCTGGGAGGTCTGAGCATCCACGCCTTGATCGGCGCCCTACAAGTCCTGCATCAGGGACCGCTCGGGCTTCCTGGAGAGTTAATCCCGGTGTGGGATCCGAACCGAGTCGCCTCGATCCACGTTGGCAACCAATGGTCCTTACGCGCCTATGGCCTGACGTTTCACCCGAACGTGCTGGGAGGGTTCATGGTCGTGGGCTTGATTTTAGGGTTACCAATGCTGCGAAGGACCTGGACCATTCCATTTTGGATGCTGCTCTGGATGGGTTTGTTCCTCAGCTTCTCGCGCTCTGCCTGGCTGGCGACAGCGTTGGTACTTCCACTGGTAGCAGGCGGTCTGATCTGGCAGCGCCGAGAAATGCGTCGTCCATTCCTGATCGCATTCATCTTGACGATCGTGATTCTGATCACCTTCGGCCTGCTCCAATTCGACCAGGTTCAAACCCGCTTGAGCCTGATCACCTCGGATTCGGAACGCGCCTCTTGGACGGCACGCGGCGAGTTGATCGCCACTGCCTTGCACGCCATCACCACCCGCCCATGGACCGGCCTGGGCGCCGGCAATTTCCCCCTGGCTGCGTCGATGGCGAACATTCAAGAAGTCCCTCACCCCGTCCACAATATCCCCCTATTATTGGCAGCCGAGATCGGGATTCTGGGTGGGATCGCCTGGCTCTGCTTGTGGCTATTACCTGGGCTAACACTCCTCTCGACCCGAGGTAATAAAGATCCCTGGCCATTGGTCCTGACCGGCGCATGGCTCGCCCTGGGGATCATTGGGTTGTGGGATTTCTATCCCTGGGGCTTGGAGTCCGGCCGTTTGCTCTCGACGATTCTACTGGCATGGACGAGCCGCGCTCTAACGAATAGACCTTCATAATTCGGATATTGAACAGCTCCACTGAGGTCAAACTTAGAATATATTCATGATGCATGATCCCACGGTGAGAATCCACTTTCCCTTCTCACAGCCCATTTTTGTTATTCCTTTTCCCCTCAAAATTTATTCTTTACATTGGCCATTCGAATAAACACCGAGATCCCTCCGTCTAGTGTTCTTTTCTTATTAAACCTCTATCAAAAGAATGTTGAACTAAGCGCTTCGCGCAGAATTTCCTAGCTCCCCAAAGTCCTTCCATAACTTCATCTTTCAATTGAAAAAGGCTATGTTTCCTCCATCTGAGAAATGAGAAGCGCATTTCCAGCAACACCTATGGGGTCATCCTGTGCGCGATCAAGTTTTTCTATGCGCACACCCTTCATCGCCATTGGCCGACGCTTGACCTGCTACGTGCGCCGCTGCCCTGCGCGCGGGCGACCTTTGTGGGCTTACCCGCTCGCAGATCGATCTGGCCTGGGTGAACAACGGCTATCAGGCCGTCCCCATGCGCAAGACCGGGCTTCCAGCGCATGTCGTTTTGGGTGAAGCTGCGCTATCTGT
>CAYGXU010000123.1:0-3096 GCA_964353875.1 uncultured Anaerolineaceae bacterium
AGGTGCAGAACGGGAAAACCGGCGAGAATGGAATCTCGCCCTACGGTCAGCCCTCTTCCTGGGGACCCAGCACCTTCGGAAGATCCGCATCCGCCGACCACTGCGACCAGGATCCTACATAGAGCCTAGCCCCCTCCAGGCCGGCATGCTGCATGGCAAGCAGGTTCATGCAGCTGGTCACCCCCGAGCCACAATAGACGATGGCCTCTTGGGGGGAACGACCCTCGAGGAGCTTCTTCCATTCCTGCTGTAAGGCTGATGTGGGGAGGAGATGGCCATCCTCGTCCAGATTGTCCTTCCAGAAGAGGTTGACCGCCGCCGGGATATGGCCGGCGATTGGGTCGAGGGGTTCTTCTAACCCTTGATAGCGCTCCGGCGCACGCGCGTCGATGATGAGCCTGTGCTGATCGCCAATGGCCTGAAACACATCCGTGGCCTCGGCCAGCATCCCGGGCTGGACTTGGGCCTGGAATTTTCGCGCAGAGCGGATTTCCTTCCCCTCACGCACAGGCAGTCCGGCGCGGGACCAGGCCGGAAATCCGCCGTCCAGCAACGCCACGCGCGCATGCCCCAGGTACTTCAAAGCCCACCATAGGCGCCCGGCGAAGCCATCGTTACTGTCATAAACGACGACCTGAACCGTAGAGTCGATGCCCCATTGGGAGAAGGTCTCTGAAAGGGCATCCACGGAAGGCAAGGGATGCCGACCCTTCTCGGGCGAAGCGGGCAGGGCAAGGTCCTTCTCCAGGTGGGCGTAGACTGCAGCGGGGATGTGCCCCGCCAGGTATTGGCGCTGGCCTTTGGGCGGGTCGTTCAGATCGAAGCGCACATCGAAGACCGCCCAATCGGGTTCCTTGAGATGCTTTCGCAATTCGTCAACAGTGATTAATGTCCTGAATTCCATCGTTTCACCTCGTCCTGCGAGGCTAGTATAGACCGATCTCGAAAGGCGTCAAATGTTTTAATGAGGTTGACAGATATTTCACTACCGTTAAAGAATAGCAGTACAATGGGGGAACTGCCGTGGTTTCAACAGCATTCCGCACTCATGGAGAAGGTTCATGGACGATCAACAGCTTCGATTTCTGGAACGTCTGCTCAGCACGCCCGGACCATCAGGGGGGGAGAGAGCTGTAGCTCGCATTTGGCGAGAGCAGGCCAAGAAATTTGCCGATGAGGCGCATGTAGATGTCTGTGGGAACTCCATCGCCGTTTTGCAGGGAGATGCGCCGCGCCTGTTGCTCACGGCGCATCTCGACGAAATCGGGCTCATGCTGACCCATATCGATGAGGATGGCATGCTCTATTTCGGTGAGATCGGACAAACTGAGTCGTCCGTGTTGGTCGGCCAGCGGGTGCGTCTGCTGGGGAGAAATGAGGATGTGTTGGGAGTGATCGTGAAAAGAATCGCATACTTCGATGATGGGAGCGAGACGAGAAGCGAGACTAAACTGCAGGATTTATGGATCGACATCGGCGTCAGGGATCGGGCGGAGGCTCTTGAAATTGTGCAAGTAGGAACGGTGGGCGTCATCGACGTCCCGCTGAGCCACTTCCCCAACCAGAGGTTGGTGGCGCGTGGCATCGATAATCGCGTTGGGGCGTTTGCGGTTCTGGAAAGCCTGCGACGGTTGGCGGGAGCGCGTCCGAGAGCCACGGTCATTGCTGCCGCCACGGTCCAGGAGGAGATCTCCTATGCAGGGGCTCAGACCGTCGCTTATGACCTCAAGCCGGAGGTAGCCATCGTCGTGGATATGACCTACGCCACCGACCACCCCGAGGCGGATCGAAAGCAATATGGGGATATCCGGCTGGGCGGGGGTCCGGTGTTCTCGCCGGGGTCTGCCAACAACCCCAAGGTATATGAGCTGCTGGTTAGGACGGCCGAGCGCGAGGGGATCGCATACAGCGTACAAGCGACCCCCAGCAAAACCGATACCGATGCCGATGTGGTATTCATGTCTCGAGCGGGCATCGCCACCGGGCTGATCTCCATCCCCTGTCGTTACATGCATACGCCTAACGAGATGGTCGAATTGGGGGACGTTGAAGCGACGATCGAGCTGATCTGCGCCTTTGTGCGCGCTTTGCCAGAGAACGAGGATTTCTTGCCAGATTAGGCTATGTTTCCACCTGCTGAGATAGCTTTACCAGAATATCAAGAAAGGGTGAGAAGAGAGCTTTGGACCTAATTCATTCGGTCGAATGGAAGGCCAGTCTGGAACTGGTGACAAAAGATGAAATTTCCGCCATTCACGAGGCGACCTTGATTTTATTGGAAAATACGGGAATCGTTATGCCCTTGGATCCCTCTCGATGGTCGCAGGTTCAGGACATGGGCGTTCGGGTGGATCGGGAGTCGGATCGATTGTTCTTCTCACCGGGAGTAGTTGAAGAGGGACTGCGTAAAGCACCAAGGTCCTATCGCCTCTATGCACGAAATCCCCAACACGACCTGCCCCTGGATGGGCGCCACGGTTACCTGACGTTGGACGGTTGCGGAGTGCAGGTCATGGATCCTGCATCGGGTTTGGTGCAGCCCTCCACCAAAGCTGACCTGGAACGAGCGGTCTTGATGGCGGACGCATTGCCCCAGATCGCCCTGTTGTGGCCGGTGGTGAGTGCCCAGGATTGTCCTGCGGCGATCCGGCCGCTGCATGAGTTGGAAGCCATGCTCACCCATTCGAGCAAACACATCCAGGTCATGACCGCCGTGGATGCCTTGAATGCGAGCGGTTCGATCGAGATGGCGGCTTCGGTGGCGGGAGGCAGGGAAAAGCTGAGAGAGCGACCGATCATTTCCACGTTCCAGTGCAGCCTCAGCCCGCTATCCTATGACAGGCATTCCCTGGAGGCTGCATGGGTTTTCGCCGAGGCCGGTATCCCGGTGGGGTTCATGACGATGCAGATCGGCGGTTCGACCTCCCCGGTAACCCTGGCGGGGAACCTGGTCGTGGGGAATGCTGAGATCCTGGCCGGGATTGTCCTCTTGCAGCTTCTTTATCCAGGCACACCTACTTTCTATGGCTCGTGTGCAACGATGATGGAGAGGCGAGGCGGGATCACTTCGGGTGGACCGGAGGACTTCATGCTGCA
>CAYGXU010000123.1:3196-9242 GCA_964353875.1 uncultured Anaerolineaceae bacterium
ATCGACTCGGAGACATTGGCGCTGGAAACGATCCAGGCGGTGGGTCCGAGCGGCCATTTCCTGCTCGAAGAACATACCCTGAGGCATATCCGAGAAAGTTGGCAGCCTCAGATCATCGATCGCAGCTCTTATGCGAGTTGGGCGGAAAGAGGCCAGCTATCGCCTGTGACGATTGCCGAGGAAAAGGCGAAAGAGCTCCTGGCGGGTCATCGACCGATGAGATTGGAGAAGGCAGAGGAGATCAGTGAGATCCTTTTAACCTACGAAAATCTCGCCCAAGGGACCCCGCGCTAAGTAAAGGCGAGTAGTCGGCTCAGTGGGTTGGTGTGGTATGCTTCCTGAAGGCGGGCAAAAAATGGTTATGGGGCAGAAATGGGGCGGATCTCCAAACGGGCCTATTGAATCTGGGGGCGAAGCGCTGGAGGTTTCTATAGACCTTGCATTTTTAGGGGATCATCCGCGGGTTTCTTCGCTCCACTTCATGTAAACGACAATCGTTATCGTATTGTGTAAATAACTCCCTCTTCCCCGGACCAGATTTCTGACAAGGGGAATAGGTCTTCAAGCTCCTCACGGCTTGGAAGGTAGCCTCTCCATGTGATGCCAGAAAAATAGACGATCATCCCATCCTTCTCAACAAGGATCTCCTGCATTCGATCGATCTCATCCCTGTAATCGGGATTATCCCGTAAGGTAAACGGATTTGATTTTTCGGGGAGCCTTGCTGCCGGCCTACCGGTCACATAATAAATCGCCTCGTCTCCGTTGGAATAAATCGGGATCCCCTCAGGCAAGGTTTGTATTTGCTCGATGATTTCAGCCTCTTTCCAGCCATCACCCGCATACATTTTGAAGGATCCCTGATGGGCTTTGGACACAAATTTTGCCGCGTGCACCGTGTTAAAGGTTATCATCAGGAAAAAAAGAAACATCAATACAACATAGATCGGCCTTGGAACTCTACGGAGATGGAAAGGTAGGGTCGTGAAGGTGGCGATAAGCGCTCCGATCAGCGCCGGCGAAAGCAGACGGTACTCGAAGGTGGATTGAGCGTCTACGAACAGGATGGTGAAACTCAGCACAGTCATATAGGAAATGAGAAAAACAAAGAATATAAGCGGCACCGCCTGTTCAAATTTCCATGTCTGCTCATCTTTTGTCGTTCTGAAGATCTTGAAGAGCGCCATGGTGATTAGAATCAAAAGAGCAAACAGGATCGTTAGCGCCAACCCATCCCGCAGAGCGCCTGTGATCCGTCCGGGGAGCAACCAACCGGAAAGGGTGTCCAAACCCCTGCGAAAATCATAGGAAGCCATGGGATGATAAACCAGTTCTCGGTTATAGAAACTCTCTGACATCAAAAAGTTGCGTGTGAGCCATGCGAGGATTGGGAGACTACTTACGAAGGATAATTCCATGGCTTGGAATAAATTCTTCCGAGATTTAACTCCTTTGATCATGATCGTGGATAAAAAAACAGTTGGGATGAGGGCGATACCCGCATAACGTGTGAGGGTCGCCAGCGAAAGAACACCACTGGCGCTGATGAGGGTTAACAATGTTGGCCTGGTGAGGTACATGGCTAAGAGGAATAGCCCCAGAATGCACAGGAACAAGAACAATGGGTCGCTCAAGGCATAGGAATGAATTGTTAAGATATCCTCTGAGACCAGAATGTACAGAGAGGCCAAGGGAGCCAGATGCGAATATCCACGCTGACTACGCCAGACGATGAAGCCGACGAGAAACACATTGCCTGTAAAAAGAAAGAGATTGATCCATTTGGCCACAATGTTAAGATCGAGGCCGGATGCACCAAAGAGGGCGATGAGAGCGGGATAAAGGGGCGCAAAGTGGGTCATGGGGATGGGCTGATCGATAGCGGTTGGGATGGTCAGTCCCTCGCCGTTTAACAGGGATTTGGCTGAGGCGATATAGATGGCTGAATCCGGAGTCACGCCAACTGCCTGGACATTGGCGTAGTAGATTATCGCGAATGCGCACATGGTTAGGAATGAGAGGATCAACAGGGATAACTTATCCCTACGGCTATTCAGGAATTGCATCATCGCCATGGCTCCTTTGTCGCTTAAGTCATACGGCGGAAATGCGCTTATCCGGTTTCCTATTTTCAGCCCAATCAGGGTTGATATCAAGAGCAAAAGATGACCCTCTAGTTTGAGGGGTCAGAAAAGTGGGGCTTATGATTACGGCGTGTAAATTCCGAAATCTCATTTCTTTCAAGAGTTGAAGGAAGGTTCGTACACTGTTCCGAAGGGGCAGCTGCATATATGAATTGGTGATGCCTATATCCATGACAAAATTGAGAATGACTAAACTTGATGGGGGTGGATTCCTTGATCGATCGAAATAATGGTGCGAACTAACTCGCCGCTGAATGGGGACCTTGACATAAGCGGCTTCATTCCGTGCAGGATTCTTATTTCGAGAGCGTAGGATCCGCGGATTTTCTGGCCTCAAATCGACCGGCTTCTGTGATGTCTGGATTACCGGAATGTCCTCGGGGAAGTCACTTGGTATCCTAAGGACTCTTTTTGGGGGAAATTCGTCTGAAAGAAGGTAAGAGTTGTCGCTGATATGATTGACCCCCATTTCTGTCCGTTGTTTCTCATTGATCGTTTAATCGGCGCAGATAAGGATCATCCTTTGTTACATCCACCTCGATCAGCCCATGGATGATATGCTTTCTGTGTCCACGAAGACCGGCATCGATGGCAAAGCGGCGCATCTTGGGGAAGAGGATGACTAGATATTCATCCTTTTTATTATTCATTTTAACCACCTATCGAAGCGATGTCTGAGATGCTGCATTTTACGGTACCGCCTGTGCAATTCGTGGAATGCATTAGACAAATCAGACTATCATTTCATGCAACCGCCGAAAGATGCGGCAGATCGCCAGGCAAACCCAAAATCTGAGGTCCTTGTCCCTATCCCTCAACAATTTTAGTTCGAAGAGACCATCCCATTGCTGTCTTGCCTTCAGCCATTCGAGGGCAGCGATGATTTGGGGATTCTCTCGGGTGAACCCGATTAGGGAAAGGGAATCGAGCGCCGATACGATGTCGGTCAACTAGAAGGGAAAGGAGACGCTTTCCCAGTAGCTCACCGCGCGGCGATCGGCGTAGGCATCGGGCATGAAAAATCGAGAGGCTAGGAGGGATGCAGCCTGTTTGGCAGCTTCGCTTTGCCGGTAGTGCGGATGGACAGCGAAGGCGCGCAAGACGACGCTGGTCACTAGGTGTGAGAAAGGTGGTCAGCTGCGGGGAAGTACAACATATGTTGAGCTGCGTTGGGCTCATGATCCGAACTCTTGCCAAACATCATCACACCATCTTGGGTGACCTCCGGGGTGGAGATAATGGTATCGTACATTAAAGTGCTCCTTATTGTATGATGGCATCGCATGTAGGATTAAAAAAATCGGATTCAAATGAAAGAGTAGAAGCATCTCTGATAAGAACGATGGTAGATCAATCTTCCATTGGCTTGAATTGTAAGATCAAAAGACCACGCCGCTCATCAGCCAAATAGATTGAATCCTCGACAACATCGATACCCTTGAGGAGGTCCATAATTTCCTCGGGTTGTGTCTCAGTGAAGGCACCTTCTAATTCACTTTCTGGAATCAGGCGGTAGAATTCAGAGATAAAGGTACAAAGGAGCTCGGGTTTTGCGCCCTGTGGGATGGGTAGCGTGCCTAGATATAAAGGCTTACTCCCTCCTAAGAGATCGGGGATATTCTGCCCCCAAAGGTTCCAGACATATTCAGATTCCGGGTCAATGCCAAAAATCAAGACAGCGTTTTGAATCACCTCAACGGCAGAGATGCTTCCCGAGAGATCGAAAGATCTCACCTCGCGCAGCTTGGTGGGGTCTGAAATATCCACAATACGCATACCAGCGTCCAAATCTGCGACATAAGCATAGTCGTCCCGAATCGAGAAGCTATGGAGAGGATTTTGACGCGCCAGATCCCTCACGGTTGAAACGAGACTGCTACCAATGGTTTTGCCAGGAGGATCATATACGCCGACCTCGCGTAGATTTGCATCTTTGGAAAGGTCGAAAGTGCGCAGGTTTCCATGGTTATCTCGGATAAAAGCGTGATTCCCGGTGATTGCGAATTCGAGAGGAATATCTGGGGTATCTTTGTAGGCTAGGAAGATTGGATCTATGGGATTCGAAAGATCTAGCTTCCAAAGCCCCTGCGAGTCAATACCATAAGCGAATGAATCTGAAATGATCAATTGGCTGGATGCTTGGACGGACTTAAAACCTGCGTCAGCAGGATGGCTAGGATCCGTGATATCAATTATCCATATTCCTGTGTTATCGGCGACATAAGCATAGCCGCCGAAGACTTCCACGTCGAGCGAGGTGGTCGATTTGGTCCTCCTACTAACTTCAGTTAAATTGCCGGCAGGCGGGCAGTGTAGACTGATGGGTGCAGAAATTGGTGCCGGGGAGGAGGAGGGTATGGCATGGACTGCAGTCGCCGTGGGAGGGGAAGGTGTCTTGGTTGCTGAAGGCGGGGCTGTCGGTGTAATGGTCCAGGTCGGTGGCAGGGCCAAGGTTTCAAGCACCTGAGTAGCAGAGGGTGTAACCTCGGAGGAAGAGGAACATCCAGCGAGTAAAAGCGTCAGAAAAAACAGATGGATTATGAACCGTCTCATCTTCAAATACCTTTAGCGGTCGGCAGGGATTTCTATGAAAGGCGGGGACGGTCGATTACGCCAAGCATGCTGCGCAACTTGCATCCTGAGACTGTCCGATATGGCCAACTGCCGTTTGAGTTTCCAAGAGTATATGACAAAAAGCTCCGAATCGGTATATGGGGGGATGGTCTGATCGCATTTTCCGATCATGGGCATTTCCAGATCATAGCAACTTGCCGTCAGGACAAGTGGCAGATGGGATAAAGGCCTCACCTTGGTGAGGCCTTACCTCAGCTTCGAACGAACTCTGATGGGGGCGGTTACCCTCTAATCGGGAGGTCCTTCAGGATCGCCTGGATCGCCTGGGTCGGTAGTAGGATAAGGTCCAGATGTGGGCGGCGGAGGACCCTGAGTAGGAGGTATGGGGGAAGCAGTTGGATCGTCCCCTGGTGGTCCATCTGGTACTGGGGTATCCGTTTCCCAATTTGCCGATGTCCAAGGGACCCATTTTTTACAGCTGATACCGTAATCGGGAAACTTGATGTACGGGAAAATTCCGTATTCCCCCATTAGAGTCTGACCAAAATAGACGGTCATGCGACCTCTATATTGAAGCGTTCCGCATGCGGATGACCCAAGGCAGTGTTTTTCTTCATAGACAGGATCGGGATAGAAGTCGAGATAATGCCAATCTTCGCCATAATCGTCATATCTTTCATATAGGTTTCCATATTCGTCCCAGGTCTCCCACTTAAACCCTTCGATCACCCAGGGTCCCGCACCTTCATCTTGCCATACCTCTACCTCGTCCACGATCATGCGATAATTTACCACCTCAGGCCAATCCGGCCAGTCATAAGCAAGAATTTCGAATCGTATATAACGCGAATCCTCATTCGCGGTCACGCCGGAAATCCACACCAGGTCACATCTTGGATCGTCTGCCGTCATTGTAGAGGTATTTGCAGGGGCGGATGTATTTGTCGGTTTGGGGGTACTTGCCGGTTTGGGGGTACTTGTCGGCTGCGGAGTGCGTGTGTTGTAAGGGAGCGGCGTCCCGATCGCTCGTGGGACATAATAAGACTCAACGAGTGCTTCTCTCATGGAAGTAATCCGCAGCTCTGGCCAAATCGAGCTAAGAATAGGCATAATGAGGGGATGGTTAAATTCAACTACGATGACGACACGATCTCCTGGCTCGCCAGGATCTTCGTCTGAAGGCAATGGGGTGGAAGCAGGGGTGTTTGTAGGCGTGTAGGTCGCCGTTGGCGGCACGGGTGTGTTGGTTTGCATTGGCGAAGGAGTAATCGTTGGTGTCTTGGTGGGCGTGTTGGTGTATGTTGCCGTCGGCGGCGCGGAAGTATTGG
>CAYGXU010000124.1:0-9103 GCA_964353875.1 uncultured Anaerolineaceae bacterium
GCCCAGAAAAATCATATGGAATAGCGATTTCCTCTTATCTATTAGAAGATTTCCTTCTAAATAATCGCCAGGTTACCATCCTCGACTGAACGATAATCAGGAAACAACTATATTATTTGAGTGGTTCTTTTCTTGAGGGACATCCATTGTCAGTGGAATTCGGGGTAGCATGAAAAAAGGCCACTTTACATTCAAGCGCTAATCGGCATCAGCTAATCGACGAACGTCACCTTCTCTCACTGTAATGCCAATCGAGTCTAAATGCTCCATTAATGCCAGGGCAAATTTCCTTGAGGTGTTAAAATTATCCCTAACCTCAGCAACTGCTATACTCCCCTCATCTTTGAGTTTCTGTCTAATTTGATGGATCATTTCTTCATATGCGCTCCGCTCAAAAACAACATCCTCAGCAACATGAATGAGTTGTGATTGATCGAGTAGATAATTGAATAGCTCAGGACCAATAGATTGGAGGCATTCTTTTGCAGAAGGCGGAGTGTATGGATTTGCATTAAAACGTTGGAGCAAACTCTCTGACAATCTCCTTTGTTCATCATTTAACTTGGGCTCGTAATCGAATATGGCAATCTTCTTTATGATCACTTTTAATATACCTTCAGAAATGAACCTTTCAAGCATGAGTTGGAAGAGATGATTGCTATATCCCATACGACTCTTCAATTCTTCACGAGGCACCCCGGATCGAAGGGGGTTTGCGGAATGAAAATTCCTCACAATACCCTCTGCTTTAGAAGAGATCGCTCGCCAGACATCCACATGAGTCACAAAGTCATCGAATTTTGGTTCCGATGCAGATGCGAGGTTGATTAATTCACCCTGATGATATAAATCCAAAGCCGCAGCATGTGCAACTTCTTCGCCCAATCTTGAGTGACGAATAGCCTCATTCAGCTTAATCGGACCAAGCGATTTTAATGATTCGACAAGTATCTCCCTTGGAGTCCCTTGGAGCAAATTCTCGAGTCCTGACAGTATTGCTTTATTCATCCTCCGATGTTTTTCCGTTGGATGAGGATCAACAACGCGACCCCCGCCTAAAGTCTTTCCAGGAGATGGCCGACGTAGAATGTAATGATCTCCACGAGCTGCAACAATTTGTTGTTCCAGGATTAATTGAAGCCAACCCTCCCCTCCTTGAATAATTTGATCCATGCCAAGGAGGCGAACTCTTGCCAAGCATTGAGTCGAGCCAATGAATAGCTTAACCCATTGGTCATGTTTTATTGGCTCACTGACATTCAGTAAGTGACGATAGTAGACATCGATCATATCTGTAGGCTGATAGGTTGCCGGAGAGGCAATCACAAACCCGCGTTCTACCTCCCTTACTTCAATCCCAGTGAGATTAATCGCAGTTCTACTTCCAGGAATGGCTGACTCAACCTTCATTTTATGTGTCTGCAGGCCTCTTATCTTGCCTTTCAACCCCGTTGGAAGAATCACAACTTCATCGCCGACATGGAAGGATCCATCTGTTAGAGTACCCGTTACAACTGTTCCAAAACCAGCGATTGAAAATGCGCGATCGATAGGCAATCGTGGCCTTCCCAGGTCGGGCTTTGGCGCGGATTTCTTTAACTCGATCGCAAGAGCATTCTTAAGTTCTTCAATCCCTTTTCGTATTCTTGCTGATACGGGGATGATTGGCGCATTAGATAATGCGGTCCCATAAAGTACTTCTCTGACTTCTTCTTCGACCAAGCTAAGCCATTGAGAGTCAGTAATCAAATCGATTTTGGTTAAGGCCACAACCGCGTGATTAATATCAAGTAAATCCAAGATGGATAAATGCTCTCTTGTTTGCGGCATGACACCTTCATCAGCTGCTATTACAAGAAGCGCCGTATCGATTCCTCCAATCCCGGCAAGCATATTTTCGATGAAATCTTGATGTCCCGGCACATCAATAATCCCGATCTCCTCCCCATCCGGAAGCGCCATCCAAGCAAAACCCAGATCAATAGTCATTTGACGCTCTTGCTCCTCGACCAACCGATCAGGATTTATCCCAGTTAACGCCAGGACGAGCGCTGACTTTCCATGATCGACATGCCCTGCAGTACCCACAACACGCATTTTTTGTCCTTACACAAGACTTCTAACACAAAAATCGAAGGGGCGTCCTCCCTACTTATTCTTTCTGGTTTCCGCCTCCACATCGGCTGCCCATTCCTTCACCGCAGCAAATAAATCCATGATGCGACGCTGACTATTCTCAGAAAATTGGCTGATCGCAGCTAGGCCATCCGCAAGATTCTCTTGGATATGATCAATTTCCTCTCGGCTTTTTTCATGAGTCCGTTGATGATCACGCCACTGTTCATCACTTGTAAGTTTATAGGTATTCCATCGCTTCTGATCATCCGCTTGGAAGTTTGTCCATTCCTGTTTCATCCGGTTTTCTGATATTCGATGCATCTCACTGACTTCTTTTATCCGTCGTTCAATCCGCTCCAACATTTGATCCAACTCACCTCGCGTCTGCTTCATGGAGCGGTAGTTCTCATCGTATCGTAATAAACGTTCATCGATATCTTTCGCCTGTTGCTCAAAAGCATCAAAACGTTTTTGCCAGTTCTTCCATTCCTTCTCAAAAGCCAAAAGCCTGAGCTCTTGCTTTTCCATCCAAATATTCTGAGCTTCTGAGCGGATACCCTCATTTGCTATAAGCTCTGATAATCGATTCTCCTGACGACGGACACGATCTTCAACGGTATCATGCTCTCCTTGAAGAGTATCCAATCGCATCCGTAGGCCATTCGTTTCTGTCTGTAGTTCTGCTATTTTCTTTGCATCAATTTTTTTCATTTCCTCCATGGAGAGGAAAGTCCTAGAATGCTCTTCTTCCAATAATTCAATACTTTCCAGGCGTTTTTCTAAATCATCCATTGCACGGGTGATCCGGATTTCTTCATGTTTCCTGACTTCTATACCTTGCTCAAATTCCTCAATGCGCCCTACTTCTTCCCGAAATTCAGCCATGTTCTTTGTAATTTCCTCATAATCCTTCTTCCGCAAAGTCTCAAGATGCTTCTCTCTTTTCGTATGGGCATCACTTTGAGACGCCAATTGCCGAAAGAAGTCTTCCCGCTGCTTTATGAGGGCATCATTGAATTGCTGTATTTGTGAAGCAAGCGCTGCAAGCCGGGCAACATCACTTGATATATCACGAATTTGCTTTTCCAGCATTTTCATTGTTTCTTCAGAAGCACTTAAACGGTCCTTCAAAAAGGTGATTATTTCCGAATCTTTACGCCGTTGCTCATCTAACCAGGATACCTGTTTCTCGATCTGCTCAGGCTTCATTCTAGATCCTCCGTAATCATTCGGTGGACTTTCGTCTTCGTTTCTATCAGGGTGATAAAAATATTAGTCCTGAAATCGCTCTGGAAACCCATGGAAATATAAGCTGTGGAAAAATACCAATAATGAACCCTAATAAAATCCCGCCTGCTAGATAGATTTTTTCCCTCCAATGGATTTCTACAGTAATTTCCTGCGATTTATTTATTAATAGACCTCTTGCGCATCGAAATGCAGCCAAACTTAGCAATCCCATGGAAACGATGATTGCGATCCATGCATATGTATTATTATGTGTTAATAAAGTCAACACCCCCCATCTTCCTGGAAAAGCAGCAGTCATTGGCAAACCAGCGAAAGACATCATACTAAAGATCACCGCCGCTTTCGCCAATGAAGGAATTGAATTTTCTCTTCTTGTGATTTCTTCTTCTGAGCTACCCGTTGTATGCGTTACGTAACTCATCCCGAAAGACCAGCATGCCAATATAACAACACGTGCCCCTGAAATACCTAATGCCAACTGGAAACCCTCTAATGTTCCACTTCCAACAGCAATGAGCATTATCCCTAGATCAGAGAGCAAGGCATAACTGCCGAATCTGGTTATTTGGTTTTGCACAACCGACCAAAGTGCACAAAGCCATGCCATTGTCGCCCCAGCAATTCGAATAGCCTGAAATACAAACTCGTTTTCTCTTAGCCATTCATAATTACCAAGAAATTGCAGGAGCAAAAAGAACCCTGCCCCCTGAAGAATGACAGTGACGAAAGTGAGCGCGAATGGATGGGTTTCCTCAGCCGACACAGGGATCCAGGAATGGAAGGGGGGAACAGCGAGAAATATCGCCAAACCTATCCCCAGAAGAAGGATGATCACATCGATCAAACCAAGTTTCTCGATCTCTAAGGTTCCAAGATCCAAAATCCTGCCGACAAGTAAGATGGCGAGCATTGCAAAAGTAGACAACGTAAGCAAACGAACGCCCCCCCTTGATCGACCAATTTTTCGGGAGGAGAGGATTACAAGTGACACGATCGCGACCAACTCTAGAAATATGGCGGCATATAGAAATGGATTGATCATCAATGAGGCTGCGACCAAAGCTAAGATCATAAGCCCTGACGCAAAAAACATTCGGATTGGTTGCGCGATCCACGCGCCCGCCAAAAGAAAACCACCAGCAAGATAAAGATAACCAATGGCCGCACGATTATTGGAGCCCAAAGTAAATGAGCGGCCCAGAACTTGCCAACGGCTGCTAATTCGTATAGATAAACCAAGGATTAAAATTGGCTCGTCCATGGGTATAAGAATAATAAAAGCCGCGATCAGCACAGAAATCATTCCCGCGGTTGTCGCTGCCAGATAATTTCTCCGACGCATAAGGGCAACCACAATCGTGGCGAATCCCGTAGCCATAAATAATAATAAAGGCGCCTTCACATTGCTCTCCCCACTTCCGATTCTTCTTCAATATCTACCTCGATAATGCTCAAGACCAGTCCGATGCCAATATGCACAATCGCGATTAGCGCCATAACTGCAAGAGAAGGTTCTAAAGCACTATATATGATTTCGAAGCCACTAATAAGAGTAAGCAGGCCGAAACCAGTCCCGATTGGGCGTCTTGAAAGTCCAAGTTGGAGCAAGCCTAAACCACTGAGAAGAATCGAGCTGGCGATGCCAATCCCGGAAATTCCAGGCAAATCAAAAACCGGACTGCGTCCTAAACCAAGCGCACCTGTACTTACTAAAAGAACAGCAATCATACGGAAGGATAAACCAGCAGAGACTTCTCTTTCTGCAACCCCCCCCTCCCGAGTTTTTTGGATATAGCTTACTGCAAACACTCCACAAACAATCCAGCCGGCAATGAGTTTAATCACAGCGACACGGATTTCCAATGTCAGACTTACAAGCCAAGTTACACAAAAATACTGAATTGCAAGGAGGATAATTCTAATTTTTCTTTGTTGAAGCACGATAAGTAATCCCGCCGTAACACCTGACGTCACTGCAGCTATTGGTGCATAAGCAGCTATCCAGTTCACGTGATCAACCTTCCGAAGGCCAGGATTAATATCTGCAGAATGACCAATATCCACAAAATACCCGTTTCCCCCTCGAAGACAACACTCATACTCCGAATTAAACGAGCCATAATGGAGATTATTCTCTCTGAATAAGGAACTCGAATACCTCGAGTGGCAGCAAGAAATTGATCATGAAACTGATTAATTCTTATGAAATCAATTTTATGATCAATCAAGTATAAGAAGCCAAAGATCATTCCGGCAGATAATGTAAATATCCCACCGTTTATCGAGACTTCGATTTGCCTTTTTATCCCAATAATCATTCCGGATAGAGGCAAAACAATTAAACCAAGCGAATAACTCAATTGCGCAAGTTTCTCCCTCGTATTCGGAATACTCTTGTTGAAGGAAGTGGAGTGATAAACCCCATATGCCAGTACCCCCATTCCAATGAGTACGAGGATCATCATGCCAACAGATTCGCCTGCCCGTATTCGAGCAATCGTCATTTCTCCCAGGTGATAACCAGGCGTACCTGGGATCCCCACCGCCGTCAGGATAGCAAATAATGTAATCACATGTTGCCAAGTTTCGAATATTTTAATAGTGGATGTCATCAGTGGAATAAAAACGATCAAATAGCCCAACCCCGTAATAATTTCAATGTTTTCCGATGAATGATTGGTAAATATAAGCAAAGTGATGCCCCAACAGAGATAGATCAAGTAACCAACTCGATGAATACGATGGGGAGATCCAAAGAATAGCATAAGCATAGCTGCAACAACCATGATCCCCCCAATCACATGAGATACTTGAAGGATCTGTTGGTCATTCCATACTCTGAAGAGCCGTTCCACCAAGCCCAATGCCGCGACAGAAGGTAGCACACAAAATGCCAATTCCAGATCAGTGACTTCCTGCTCCTTTAACCTGCGTGGTAAGGAAATTCTGATCCAGGGTAACCGCAGCAAGCATGCACCTAAGATGAATAAGGGGGTCATCTTTAGAATTGAACTATTAATGATGTCAACTTTAAGGGATGCGTCTAGATTAATACCGGCAGTTGAAATGAGCAATAAAATCGATAAAAGACCTTTCAAGTACCACCCGATCACACGCCGCCGGTACAAAAATCGCTCAGACAAGGGCAACAGATATAAAAAAACCGCACTGTCCATCAACATCCACATCGTGATCACAGTCAGGATGTTTTTTACCAACAATGCAGCAATACTGATTGAAAAGTAGATCAATAGAAAAGATCTCTCAATCCAATCAGGAGTTTTGCCCAATCCGGGTTCAATAAAGGTAATTGTTACTATCATCGCCAGAACAGTTAGTCCAAGCAACGAAGTAATTTCATTGAATGAAAACGCCAGAGGTGTGGGAAAGATATTTTCTGGTCTCCATATCGATATACTTGTCGTTATTGGGATTTTACCGAGCATGAATAGAGAACCCAGCCAGGCGATTAAAGTCGCAATAGAACTCAGTAGCCAATGGAGGCGTGAGTGCCTTTTTCTCGCTACCCAAAGGAGAAGAACAAAGCAAAGAAGTACGATGATGGAGAGGATTGCCAAATTCTCCCTCCGGTTATGATCAGCTGATCTGCCTCACTCCGATAGGATACCATGCTCAAGGAGAGTATTACATAATGACAAACCAATGCTTACCGAATGATTATAAGCCAGCATTTAATAATATCTCCATATTTCTTCGGTGAGAACCTTATCCCCAATCGCCTTTAATATAACAACTTCTAGTAAAATTCGGCCGTAATCTCGGAGAACTTCTATAACGTGAGCCAAACCGCTAACGTGGTATTAACCAGGCATCCCTATGATCATCTCAGATATATTCTCCCATTAATAATATGGGGTGTATTTCATTCTCGTGGGCAACAATTGCCATTTTGTGAGGAGATAGGGATAAAGCTCGATTTCACTGCCTCTAAGCACCATACGCCTTTTTCCAGCGAGGATCTATCATCCAGGGAATGCATGGACAATGACCCTGGTTCATTGAGATGAATTTTTGTGTATGCTATAATGGCACGATTGTCCATGGGGTCAAATTCGAATAGCGATCTATTGGCACTATACCCACCGTTTCCCAACAGAGATGATGATTTTCGCGAAGGTAAATCTCGGTTTGATCCATATTCCGCGACGAAGTTGTAGTATTTGATCGAAACTCAGGAGCACGAATATGACTTCTGTACAACCGGTGAAAGGCACTCGAGATTTCTACCCAGAGGAAATGACATTCCGTCGATGGCTTTATTCCTGCATTAAAAAAGTCTCCGAATCCTTTGGATATCAAGAATATGAAGCCCCAATCCTTGAACGCCTTGAACTTTATGCAGCCAAATCAGGTGAAGAACTGGTAAGTGAGCAATCCTATATCTTTAAAGATCGCGGTGGAGAGATGGTTGTGTTGCGGCCAGAATTAACATTATCATTAGCTAGAATGGTGGCTATGCGCATCAAATCACTCCCAAAACCCATCCGTTGGTGGTCGTATGGACCCTTCTGGCGATATGAACGACCCCAACGAGGTCGAACGAGGGAATTCTTTCAATGGAATATCGATTTGCTTGGTATTGACACCCCCCAAGCCGATGCCGAGTTGGTTGCAGTAGTTGCAGCTTTCTTTCGTGAATTGGGGCTTGGTCCGGACAAGGTTCGTATTTTAGTCAATAACCGTCGTCTTGCGGATCATCTACTACAAACCATTGGGATCCCCCTTAACCGTCGGGTGGAAATATTTCGTTTAATCGATCGTAAAGAGAAGATGTCGGAATCCGCTTGGCGTGCCTATGCCTCGGAACAAGGGCTTAATCAAGAACAATCAGACCAACTTGAGCTTGTCCTCTCTAATCATCAGGCCTGGCAGTCTTGGGATGAATTGAGCCGCTTTTTCGAAGCCTGTGAAGCTTTAGGGATCAGTGATTTTGTATCTTACGAACCCACGATTATTCGAGGGCTGGATTACTATACTGGAACTGTTTTCGAGGCCAGGGATGTTACAGGTGAAGAACGCGCCATTTTAGGCGGCGGGCGTTATGACAACCTCGTTTCGGATGTCGGCGGCGATCCCCTTCCTGGGGTCGGCTTTGCTATGGGGGATGTCGTTATTCAATTGGTGCTGGAAAAATATGGCGTCATCCCGAAAATTCGTGTTCATCCGGCCGATGTTCTTGTTGCCACATTTGACGACACGACTATCAACGCTGCTCTTTCGCTGGCTTCGAAATTGCGAGAACAAGGGTTAAAGGCTGAGTGGTATCCAATCCCCGAGCGGCTACCAAAGCAATTCAAGTACGCTGACAGACAGGAAATTCCCATTGTTGCACTCATTGGTCCAGATGAGATTGCCAATAACACAGCAACGGTTAAGGATCTTCGAAAAGGTACTCAGGAAACGCTTCAGCGTGATGCCGTTGGAGCATATATTCGGCGCTTGCTTGAGATCGATTAGAGTTCATGATAGAATGCGCTCAATTGGTTCTCGGTGCCCGTAGCTCAATGGCAGAGCGTCCGGCTGTGGACCGGAAGGCTGCGGGTTCGAAACCCGTCGGGCACCCACTAAAAATTTCAGCCACGTCATTCTCCAATTCAAAAGAGAGCAAGAACAATGTGCCCTTCTGTTATGCTGGTATGAAGGATTCTTTCAAATTCTGTAACTGCTCAGGCTGATGGGGAAATCAGATAAAAGGTCAGAGGAAGCTCGGGAG
>CAYGXU010000125.1:0-8995 GCA_964353875.1 uncultured Anaerolineaceae bacterium
CACAGACTTGCTTCAACATATCACGCCAAGGAAGGTGAAAAGAGGAAGTATTCCAAATAATCACTTGTTGGGCGCATCTTGTCCATATGGAAGGAAAATTCTCAGAATGTCATCGACTTGTGCTCCCCGCTTGTCTTTGATATGATGAGACAGCATGTACTTCGAGATCATCAGCGAGATCACCAACATCGAGGTCATCGCCAAGGATCGCGGTATCCGTGACTTAGCACGGGTTCGTAGGAAGTACGGCCCCGGCAATTGACGAAAACTTAAAGGTCGGGCCACCGTTTGCTTGGAAGACGGCAGCGTTCACAACGTCGAAATCCACTGGTACGAGGCGCACGGCGTCGGCAGAAAGCGATTAAAGATCAAACGCATTTTGGACTGAGCCTATTATGAAGAACACATGCCCCGTCCGGTTTGCTATTTGCCTGAAGAACAAGGGCAGCGAAGACTTGGTCGTTCGCAAGGTCTATCAGGTCCTGGCGGACGATAGAGCCGAGAAGAAAGGACTACTGCGCATCATCGACGAGTCTGGCGAAGATTACCTATATCCCGCCAGTTACTTCTTCTTCATTGATGTTCCACAGAAAGTTGAGCGTGCCCTGCGACAGAGTGCGTCCGCTGCGGCATGACGACGCGCCCAACAAACGTATGCAGCCGCCCCGGCATGCGCGCAGAAAATTAGATGTGTTGCGCCAGAGCAGTAGCTGTGGAGTGTGGGTCGCGTCGCCTTAGATGCCGGGCGGCGCAGCTTGTTCTCGTTGCCAAATTGTCGTAAAGTGGCAGTTGAAAGCCCGAGCCGCCGGCGAGCATAGCTTAAAGCCGTTGGGCGGCGGCACTACCCTGTGGTGCCCCGAGGAGGCAATGCATATGGCAGTCAGAGTAGACCCCGAAAACAACGAGCCCCGCGCCTTGTTCTCCATGGTGGATCTCAATGGGCAGCGGGTGTTGGAAATCGGCTGCGGCGATGGACGGCTGACCTTTCGCTACGCCAGCAAGGCAGCGCACGTCACCGCCGTCGACCCTTGGGCGGAGGGGATCGCGCGCGCCAGGCAAAACATGCCGGGCGAACTGCGGGACCGCGTCGAATTCCGTCATGCACCATTCCTGGACTTCGCCGCCGCAACCGAGCCATCATCTTTCGACATCGCCATCTTATCTTGGTCGCTTTGATGAATGGAGCGCGAGGGCATGGTTCATGCCCTAGAGCAAATTCATCGCCTGCTCTGGTCGAGCGGCTGTCTGATGGACATTCATCCAGCCCTGACTGCCACGCTGATTGAGGTTCATCATAGCGGGGCCGTTACATTCTCCGCGCCCGTACCCGATGAGCCATTTGAGTACACCCAATATGCGGAGGACGCCCTTGCACAATCGATCAAGGACGGACTGTTTGCGATGCGGCAGATGATCGAGTTCGAGGGGAGAACCTATGCCTCGTCGGTCGCCGAGTTGCGCGACTACATCGCTCAGGAATCGGCTTACGAGGAAGAACCGCCAGTGGATTTTGTTGCTTTGCAGGAGGGCGAGTTTGCTGGACGCGTTCAGGGAGCATTGCAGGCCGCAGGGGAAGGGTCCGAAGTTGCCCGGCTTAATACAGCCCGCATCACGCGGCTGGACCCTGTGAGGCGCTGATCAAGGTTACAGTCGCCCGAGCATTTCCGGAACCGCCTACATGGGACGAGTGACAAGAGAGAAATGCTCGCTTGGCATTGCTGCCCAATCTCTATGAACGTGCTGCAATTTGGGCGGCCGGCGCGCAAAGCCGGATGATGAGCTGCGTGCCATAGACCGCGAGAGCGAGTCGATCATTGCCTGAGTCGCCCGGCAGTATGGCTCGAGGTCGTTGGGCGGCATGAAATCCATGTGTCTAGAATCAGGAGGAACAGTGATGTTCAGGCTTTGGCTTCTTATCCAAGTCATCTTCCTCATCCTGCTTGCCAGCTGCGCGTCGGTCGGCAATGAAGCAACTACCACGCCGATGATCTCGCCGACCGCGACCTTGCCACTGCCATCCCCTACAAGTCCACCAATCAATACCCCATCCCTGCCGACTCCTAATGGAAATAGCTTGATAGCCTTCTCTTCCGACCAGGATGGAGACTTTGAGGTCTGGGTGATGCACGCCGATGGGAGTGCTCAACGAAAATTGACGGATAATAATGCGATGGACATGTCGCCAGCCTGGTCGCCGGATGGCAATCAAATCGCATTCATCTCCAACCGTGACGGCAACGATGAGGTCTATGTGATGAATGCCGATGGCAGCAATGTGCGGCGCTTGACCCAGACCGCCGACGCCAGCGAAAGCTTTCCGGCCTGGTCTCCGGATGGACTCCAGATCAGTTTTGATTCGGATCGAGGCAGCAACTGGGATATCTACGCGATGGCAAGCGATGGATCCGGCCTGCGCCGCTTGACCGATCATCCCAGTGAAGATTGGATTTCATCATGGTCGCCGGATGGTAACCAGATCGTCTTTGAGTCAAAACGCGATGGGAACTATGAAATCTATATTATGAATGCCGATGGCAGCTACCAGCGGCGGTTGACGACCAATCAATCCCATGATGGCTTCCCGGCCTGGTCGTCTGATGGAACCCGGATTGCTTTTATGTCAAAGCGGGTCGGGAATTATGAAATCTACACGATGGATGCAGACGGGACCAATCGACGACGAGTGACCAACAATCCAGCCGAAGATTCG
The DNA here is from genome assembly GCA_964353875.1 of uncultured Anaerolineaceae bacterium. GTDB lineage: Bacteria > Chloroflexota > Anaerolineae > Anaerolineales > E44-bin32 > MGNI01. The sequence goes on from CAYGXU010000125.1 coordinate 2,711, forward strand.
GACCCCGTCTGGTCTGCCGATGGGGAATGGCTGGCTTTCGTTTCGCAACGTGATGGCAACGATGAAATCTACATCGTGAAGGCCGACGGCAGCAGCATTCGGCAGTTGACCGATAACGGAGCCCAGAATTGGTCTCCTGCCTGGCAGCCTTCTGGCGCGGCCATCGTCCGCAAGAGCACATGGATCAGAACATTCGAGGGGCCCGATTATGGCGCATTCTTTGATGTTGTTCTCACGCAGGATGGAAACATCCTCACAGTCGGCGCGACGAATCATTTGCACATGCCGCCATATTCGGGAGATGCCCTCTTCATGAAATTGACCCTTGATGGTGAGGTGCTTTGGGAGCGAACGTGGGGAGGAGATGGGTATGAGCAGGCGCGGTCGGTCGAGTTAACCGAGGATGGAGGATACTACATTTTCGGCGAAACGGATTCCTATGGCGCTGGCGACCGGGACTTCTTTCTCCTTAAAATCAGCGAAGATGGCACCGAGGAATGGTTCAAAACATATGGCGGAGCGCGCAGGGAGTGGCCGTTTGGGATGCTCCGCCTTTTGAATGGGGAATTGCTGATCTACGGATTCAGCGAGACCATCGGAGGGGGAAGGGATGAATATGCCATTCGCCTGGCTCAGGATGGCGACATTATCTGGGAGTACACCGTCGAAAGCCCCGGGGAGGAACTTGTGCTGGATGCTCTCGAGACTCAGGAAGGCGATCTCGTTCTCGCTGTGAATGTCGAGCAAGATGGCAAACTGGTGAGGCTCGAAGCCGATCGCAGCGTTCAATGGGCGCGCCGCTACGAGCTCACCGGCTGGCAGTACCCCTCGCAGGTCGCCCAGACCGAGGACGGCGGATACCTCCTGGCCGGTTTCTCGATGAACAACTCGCTCCAGCAGGCAGACACCTGGCTCGCCCGTTGCACCTCGAGCGGTGAACTGGAATGGGAAACTTCCTTCGGTGACTCGACCTTCGATGATTATGCCAATTCCCTGATTCGCCTGAGTGATGGAACCTATCTGATTGGAGCGATTGCCAATGGCATCCTGCTCAGCCGCGTCGACGAAGATGGCAATGTTCTGTGGAGGCGATCCCTGCTTGACCAGCAGACTGTTTACGGAGGCATGGCCCTGAGTGAACTCGAGGATGGAGGTTTCCTCGTCGCTGGTCTGATTCAACTCATCGGTGGCCGCTCCTACGATGCGATCCTCCTAAAGACTGACGCCGAGGGGCATGTCGGAGAGTAATCCGCACGCCTTGTCCCATGAGGAATAATCGCTCATTTCATTGGGTGCTTCCTGGGACCCAGGTCATTGAAGCGCAGAGGGGACGAGCAAAATGGCACGACTTGATGCGGTGTGGGCTTTGAGCCTTGCGGTCGAGTTGCGATGGAGAGCAATGCTTTGTTACCGTGACAGACTCCACCGGGATTAGCATTGAGAATCCCTAAGGTTTAAATCGAATTGCTAGCGCAGAGCTTGACATCAGCGACAACATAGAAGGCTTCGGCATGGGAAATTAGTTCTGCCTCGGATGGCATCTGCCAGGGACGGGCTATTGGGTGCTTCGAGATCGTCTGTCTTTGGTCCCATGGCGGCGGCCCGCGGGAAAGCCGGGTGCGGTATCCGCTATCTAGTTCTAAGAAGGCAGGAGAGGAATTGTTGGCTTTACAGGCCATAGGCGAAGGATCGGAAGTTACCCGGCTTTATCCGGCTCGCATCGCGCGGCTGTCCAAATGGGCATCAATCCCTTCCTTTTTAAGGGGCTCGTCGCTTGCATGATCCGGCTGTGGAAACGTGGCTGCTGATCCGCTATGTGCTCTGCTTCCGTCGTTCCAGGCGGGCGACTGCCTCTCCGGCCTGAATACCATAGATGCAAAAACCCTTCACCCGCTGCTTATGATCAACCCGGAACTATCCCTGTGACCCCCACCTCGATCGGCGCGAACGATGCTTGCGTATTGGATGAAAGACAGAGCGATTACCCGAAAGAGTGTAGGCGCTCCCATATCTCAGGACAGGACCTACGCGTCCCTCGACAAAGCAAGATGATCCGGTGATCTTTGGTCTCTTCATTCCTGACGCCGTAGCGGTCGGTACGGATATCAAGGTAGAACTGAAGCGGAAGAAGGATCAGAAGCCCCACCGTGTAGAGAGGGATCAAGAGCTGTTTGACCCGCTTGAGAAGGTTACACCCCGGGCTTCCTGGATTTGAGCGCATACCAGGAACCCGCTCCGGAAAGCAGAACGAAAAGTTCCATGACCCAGGCCCGGATCAACCCGCGACTGAATGCGAACAGGACAAAGCTTTACTCGGAATTTTTTAGATGCCAGCCTTCCGTATCGAAAAAGCGGGAGCAGTGGAAAATGAAAACAGCCAGCATGGCGATGACCCTCAGCCCATCGACATCGTAGCGTCGTTCTCTCATGTTCTTGTCTCCTGTGATATTTCCATTTTCCATGGCTTCTTCCCGCATTTGGGCATTGGTTCGCTTCTGGCCCGCCGCCCACCGTCCGCGAGCTCAGTGACGCGGGAGAGTAATCATCATCAATCTTACCTCTGCATCCTAGGCTAGCTGCAGCCAGGGTCTGGCAGCCTGGTCGCATCCGAACAGTTGCACAAGCCTCTCACTTCCGATGCCACTGATCAAAAGACGTTCTTTGGCGTTGCTTAGAAACTTTTGTGTCCAGTCTACTGAACCGCCATCAACCAGCTCGATTTTTTGGCCCGAAGTTGCAGTAGCGTGGATCTTAAAACAGAGGTTTTGATAATAACCTCGGCCACTCGTCCGCTGCTCGTCATATCCACATTCGATGGACATAAAATCGGATCGGATCGGTGAGAGAAGTTGATTCTCGACTTTTTGCTGCATGCTATTCGCATCAAAATTCGATACTAAAAGATGCAGTCGAATATCCGCACCAACAAAGGCTCGCAGCGATTGAAGGTAGAAACAGGCATGCATCTCCAGGGCAGATAGCTCGAACTGTAGATTCCCCTCATCTCTCCCCGCGCTGCACAATGCAAAGGAACTGAAGTGGGGCAGGAGCTCAGGGCTCTGGTAGTGTTGTGCACGCAGCAGCCGATGACTGGTGGCAAGATGCACCGGCTGGGATGACTTTGGATCGGCCCGCAGGAGCTCCCGACGCCGAAGCGAGCATTCAAGCGCCAGCACATTGGTCGAATCGGATATCACTTCCGTATTGCGCGCGGTGGTAACCGCCCAATTCTGATCGACCGGAGCAACCGCAGAGTTCGTAGCGAATGGGCAGACCGGTGAGAGGGCAATCGGTTGAAACTCATCAGGCAGATGGGAGAAGGCGATTTCTTCCCATCTCAGCAATGATCGCGGGGATAGGGCTGAGGGTTGTACAAATCGATTGGACTCGTAATCGGATAGCACGGCAGAGGGTGCTATGCGCTTACTTCGAATGCGATAAACCTCGAGAAGCAAAGATTGAAGGTCCGTGGGAGAAAGATGCTCTGCCAGGATTGATACAAGCCCGGGCACGCCCGCCTCGCGCTCGATTCGTTTTATGATTCTGTCCATAGGTTCTCCAATACCATCCAGCGCCCTTGGTGTGCCCCCGCCGCGGTGCTGACGACGAGCGTGAGCGAGCCGATGACCTGGCTAGAGCGGCACGCGTGCCGTAGGCTGTGAAGCAGCGGTCGTCTTCACCCAAATATTGGGCGGCATCTCCAATTTATGGCCTAACCATTTCTCAGTGTCTTATCTGACTTGTAGGCGATCTCTATTGTGTTGTTTGGCAGAAAATTAGATGTCAAATAGCGAAGCGATTGTTCTCGATCTTCACCGCCTTCATTTGTCAAAAATATTTGCTCGCAGTAGACTGCAATGTCTTGAATGATTCGTTCATAACGATAATACGCCAACGCTATTGGATCGATCTGTGTTTGACCATAGCCCCGGTAGAACAGGGTTTCTTCTCCCTGTGGTGTATGCCTGGCACCAAACTGACCTCCGCCGATGAACATCAAATCACGCTCTTTGGGCGCCAGGATTGGATTGTCCCAATCGACAATGTAAAGCGCGCCGTTTGCATCAGTCAGGATATTACCTGCATGAATATCAGAATGACACACAATGAATTCCAGGGATCGAGCCTGAAGTGCTTGAGCAAGCCGTTCAGCGCGCTCGACGAGATCGAGAATCCCAGCGCACCTGGTCTTCAAAAACGCAGCTAATTTTACTGCAACGGGGTCAGCAGAAGTGCCATCGTCAACACGCCCCAAGAACGCCTTTACGGTTTCGCGCCATTGTGGCGAATATATCTCCCGCTGGATATGACTGATTAGCGCCAGAGGTACTTCAATAGTGTGAATGCTTTTGAGGGCTGTGCCGAAATCGCTCCAATGATGATCAGACAGATCAACCTCGTAACCGTTGTGACCCTCAATAAAGGGGTAAAGGATCAACTTGAAGGCCTCCAGGCTTACCCAGAGTTGCCCTGTTTTGGTTGTCAGGGGGGCGATGATCTGCACGATGCCCTGGTCGCTGAGAAATTTGGGTAACGCCACGGAAATCTTATCAAAGACGCCTCGTCTCAACTTCACAAAGTACGGCCTTTCATCGTCTGCGACGACGCGATAGACAGCCGTATTCAGATCGGCTCCGAGAGGAAGAAAAGCGACTTGGACGACAAGCAACCCATATTCATCCTGCAAATAAGCGATGATTTTTTCGTCTTGGAGATCAGGTTTTTCAAGCATGGGTATGGGAATTTTCCTTGTTCATAAGAAAAAAATTAGGCCGGTGGCGTATGCCAGCCAACGTCAGCATTAGCCGTCACGCGAACTTTGCGAACGAAGACCCGTTTGAATTACCAGAACCTTCGCTGAGCCGAGGCGGCGGCTGCGCGCGCAGCGCGGTCGGCTGCATGCAGGGTTGGGCCGGAGCGCTCGGGTCAGATTCCCACGGTCGGATCGCAGACGGCACTGATTGAGGACCCGTTTTCCCCCATCCTGATATGACGCATCCCAGGCGGAACGAGCTTGGTTGGCATACAGTCGGGCTGGGAAGCCCCAACGGTAAGCCGTTGCCTGCATCCAGCTTGTTGGGCCACTTGTCTTCTATCCGTACCATTCGCTTAGACAAGGCCTGGAATGACCACTTCGCAACCATCGGCCATTGCCGACTCATGTGCGCAGATACCGGCAGCCGTCCAGTTGGCCGCAGTTATGGCGTCGATCCAGGGTTGCCGTTGCTCGACAATGCTTCGGACAAACTCGTGAACCATGTGCGGGTGTGATCCGTGGTGCCCTCCGCCCTGTTCAAAGGATAAATGATGTTCGTCCTTTCCGTAGACAAACCGTCTTGTGTACCGCCCGGCCGATGGCGGAAGCAAGTAGGCGCGATCGGGCGGCTGGGGGTGTTCCTCAGTCTGGCTCCTTTTCTGGCCGGGGACAATCGGACTCATGCGGAATAGCACGGGAGGTTCATTCTCCATCTGCCATTCATAGCAGGCATTTTCACCGTACACGACAAAGCTCTCCATGTACGGCCTCGCACAATGGAATAGGGAACGCGTCACCTCGGCGCATAATCCGGGTGCCTCCAGTTGGTATATCGCCGTCTCGATGGGATAAGGATTGTTATATTGTTTGCACAATTCCGCGCGCATTTCGCCAGACCCGAAACAGTGGACTTTGACGGCTCGGGTTCCCGCCAGAGCCAGCAAAGGCGCCACCGCATGGGTGGAATACCACATCGGCGGCAATCCAGCCCAATATGGTGGCCAGCACTCCATATCCTGGTAATGCGCGCCGCGAAGGAATTGGATGCGACCGAATTCACCACGGTCCCTCATTTCCTTCGCATAAAGGAATTGCCGGGTATAAACGGCTGTCTCCATCATCATATAGTTCCGTCCGGATTCGTGTGATGCGGCAATGATGGCCTTCAGATCTGCGATGTTCGTTGCCATCGGCACCGTGCAGGCGCAGTGTTTACCGGTCTTGAGCACCGCGATAGCCTGCTGCGCATGGTCTGGAATGCCGGACACGAGATGAACCGCGTCAATTTCGTCTGACCGAATGACCTCTTCCACATCACTGAAATAGCGCTTGATAGCGAACTGGCCGGCAGTTCTTTCCAACCGCTTGGAATTGGAGTCACAGATCGCTACCAACTGCACATCCGGATGATCCAGATAGATCGGTACAAACTCGGCCCCAAAACCGAGGCCCACAACTGCAATACGGATTTTGCCTTGCTTCGCCATTTCATCTCCTTAGCGTCGGGCCCAACGGTATCGAGCTCAGCC
>CAYGXU010000126.1:0-8753 GCA_964353875.1 uncultured Anaerolineaceae bacterium
TCGCATCCATCGGCGGAATCGATGTCGACCTGCTTGTTCGAGGGACGGAAGAACAGGTGCGAGCCCGAACACGTGCGGTGCTGGAGGCTTGTGCTCCCAGTAAAGCATATGTATTGGGTAGCGGCAACAGTATCGCCAATTACATACCATTAAGAAATTTTCTGGTGATGGTTGACGAAGGATGGAGGTATAACGCTCAAAATCAATAAGTGAATTATTTGGCAAGAGGGGAAACATGAAAATCGAATTGAGGAAACTTGGATTGCCGGATTTTGGGATCCCGGTAGAAAAACCCCATATTCCCTCAAAAGTATACGAAGAGCGATGTCAGCGGGCCTATGACGCCGCACGGTGCGATTGGCTGGTGGTATATGGAGACCGAGAGCATTAATGCCAATATCACCTATTTGACAGGCTTTGACCCCCGTTTTGAGGAAGCAATACTTCTCCTGGGACCGGCACAGGATCGGATCCTTATCGTCGGGAATGAGTGCCTGGGCTACGCCGAATTGGCAGGTCTTGACCTAAATCTTGCCCTATGTCAGTCCTTAAGCTTGATGGGACAAAATCGGAACGCATCACTGAAGATATCTTCCGTTCTACATGAGGCTGGGATTGATGCCGGCGATAGCGTCGGCATCATCGGCTGGAAATATCTAGAAGAAGCGGAACGCGAAGAGGGATTCGAGGCGATATTCGCCCCCGCAGTGCTTGTGGATGTTTTACGAAAGCTTGTAAAAGATGCTTCCTTAGTGGCTGATAAGACGCCAATCCTTATGCACCCATCGGAGGGTCTGCGGGTGATAAATGAAGCCGAGCAGATCGCTGCCTTTGAATGGGCAGCAGCCCGAGCTACTGCAGCAGTCCATCGGGTCGTCAAGGGTGCACGTCCTGGTATGACCGAACTCGAAGCTGTCGCAGAAATGGGATTTTCGGGAGAGCCTCTATCTGCACACGTTATGTTTGCCTCCGGCAAGGAATCCATCGTCGGAATGAGGAGTCCGACGTCGCGTCGACTAGAACTTGGCGATGGGGTCAGCACTGCAATAGGCTACTGGGGAGGGCTTGGGTGCCGGGCTGGATTGCTGACGCAGGATGAGCCTGACTTCTTAGATAAGTTTGCCATTCCATACTATAAAGCGATCGCGACTTGGTACGAAACAGCAGGCCTCGGTGTCAAAGGTGGAGAGATATTTGATAAGGTATCTGATGTTCTTGCAGAAGGCAAACTGCGGTCTATGCTAAATCCCGGTCATCTAACCAGTTTTGATGAATGGGTGCATACTCCGATTCGCTCAGAAAGCACAGAGGAAATCAAATCCGGGATGGCTTTTCAATGTGACATCATTCCAGTCCCCTTGCCTCCAGGCGTTGCCCTAAACTGTGAAGATCCTCTGGTATTTGCCGATCAAAAGCTCAGAAATCAGTTGAAGGAGCATTATCCAGAAGTTTGGAAGCGGATTCAGAAGCGGCGAGGCTTCATGATAAATGAGTTGGGGTTGAACATAGGAGATGAAATATTGCCTATGTCGACTACCCCTGCCTACTTCGCGCCATTGTGGCTATCTCCGGAGAGAGCGCTGGCGTCATCATAGAGGCAACATTTTCAGATAATATATTGGTGATGCAAGAGGATTATCTTGATAAGGTGTCGTGAGGCAGATTAGCATTATCAGATCTCACCCAGGAATGCTTAATGGCGCCAAATCCTAATCAGGTTGGCATTAAAAGGCGAATCAAAGCTGGCAAATCTCTAGACAGTCGAGGATATAAACAGGCATATCGCCGACTTGGTAGAAAGCCCGACGGTGGAAATATCAGTGGGCAAGACTTTTATTACCCGATCGTAGAGCGAGGAGATTTCAAACAATTCACGCGGGTTGTCCCCCATACCCGGAAATAGTGAGCTTCATGAGGTGGACGCCCAGGTTATTGGTAGCGCTCTCTGCAAGCAGGTCGAAAATCCCTAAAAGTACCTCCTACGAGGCAGGGTTGCCCTCGATCTTGGTGCGGGCGATAGCGAGGAGGTTGACATTTATAGGGACGCTTCTCATGAATTCCTGCAGGACCAAAATGGGCGCCCTGCAGTAGCGGTTCAGCGACGCGCCGATAATGCCGCCCGCCGCAACCAATCGCTTGCCTTCCCTATCAGGGTGTTCCATTTTCCTCTAGCGTAAACACCACCACGCGCGGTTCGCCGCCGGGACCGGTGTTCACCTGGGCGGGCACTGTGTCCGGCAGACGTCCTTCGCTCGTAACCATCCCGTTTCGTGGATCGAATACACGATAGAACCGCGGCACGTCTCGCGAGATGATGGCCTGGTCGCCACCCTCGGGCAGATAGAGCACGAATAGTGTACCCGGCACGGCTAGTCCGCGCTCGCCGTAGGTGTAGGTCCAGTTGGGTTCCATGCCCGCCAGGGGCAGCCCATCGAAGATCCTCGCTGCGATGCCCGGATACATGGAGCCCTCGAAGTCCAGCGCTTCCCGCCAACCCGCGCCGGGTGCAAAGCACCATCCCGGGTGATCCAGCTCCTTCGAATGCAGCCGCCACTGCCAGAGGCTGCCCGCTCCGTAAACAACTCCCATGGTGCCGCCTGCGGTGAGGTTGCACCAGGCTTCATGGCCCTGCCACCAACCCGCGCCGCGTCCGGTGCGCCCCATATTCTCGTAAGTTGGCTCGCCGTTGGCCACAGCCTTGACCGGCGTGTTGCGCCACATATCGGTCACCCGCTCCGGAATATGGTGGCCGCCGTGCCCGGTCTGGCACCACTGGAAGTCGAGCCACGCCTTGTCCTGATGCGTGCGAAACAGGGAATGCGGGGCATAGTGAATCCCCGTCGGCTGCTGATACGCATCCCATTCTTCGATGGTTCTTCCCGCCCAGTCCAACTGCTCGACGCTCGAAGGCTCCATTGCGGTGCCGTCGCCGCCCACTAGCCAGATCGCCGGCCGGGCGCCGTAGCGAGCCACGAGATAGCGGCAGTATCGGGCGTAGTCATCCGCACTAATCACATTCCCGGCCGTGCCAAGTCCTTTCCAACCATAGCCATGAAAGACCGGCTGATAAACCGGCGCGATGCCGTGGGCGACCAGCACATCCACCAGCTTGTCGAAGAACTGGAAATATTTCGGATTCAACTGGCGCAGCGTGCCATTGGGGAGATCCTCAAACCCGACGTCGAAACCGCCATCCTCCGTGCGCGAGCGTGGTCCCGTGGCTTTCATGTCCGGCTGCACGGACATGAGCAGCACGGCATTGAAGCCCTTTGTACTTCGATCGCGGGCATAAATCTCCGCCTGTTCCACCGTAGCCCGCCACGGCAAGGCCCACGCTGTGTCGGCGCAGAGCAATCGCGGGGTGCCGTCCGCGTGGATCAGGTTGCGCCCGCCTGACGGAATGCTCCAGAAACCATGTATGCTGAACTTCGTCGGATTCGTGGTTTTGTTCTCTGTAGTCTGAAGCGCCCCCGAATGCCCTTGGATTCCTAAATCGCCACCCCGATCCGATGCCGTCCAACTCCAGATGCCCGAAGACTTGGTCGAGACAAACCGCACACGAAAGGTTCGCCCGCCGTCCCAGAACATCGGCCGCCGGATCTTCGTTCCGTCGACGTGGGCAAAGTCCACCCAGGCTTCGCTGTCCGTGTAAGGATTGGCTGCCTCTCGGGTGGCAGTGAGAGTCAGTTCGACCTCCTGCCACTGCGGTGCGCTGGGGACGGGCTCAGTGGTTGTTTGGGCTTTCATAGTTTGAGAGATAGGAATTTGGTTTGGCTGGGAGCAGTTGTCATCTTTTACACCGAATGAATTAAGGGATTAATGTGGTGCGCAGCCGGCACATTAGGCCCAAGTTGAACTAAGCTGAGCGCAGCCGTTGGAAATCTAGTTGGGAAATTAAACACGACGCTTAAAAACCAAAAGCAGCATATGAATGAGATTATTTAGCGAAATTGTACCTATGGAGAGCAGGAGAAGCAAGCGAGAATAGTGAGAACGGCATATGAAACCTTCGCATTGGCGATCTACGATCGGACCGATCTAATTGAGGCGATGTTCAACAAGATTGAGGAGATCTATATTCCGCTGGCTCAGACCTTGACTCAGATGGGTCGCGTGGTGGCCTTATGGATGGGTGACAATACAGGTTTCAAGACAGGGACAATAGTATCGCCTGATCATTTGCGCAAGTACGTCTTCCCACTTCAGAAGCGAGTTGCCTCTATCGCTCACGAGCGGGGCATGCCTTTTCTCATCCATTCTTGTGGGAATCTGGAAGCCGTGATGAATGACTTGATAGATGATGTTGGCATTGATGAAAAACACTCGTTCGAGGATGTCATCGAACCGGTGGTGTCATTCACAGCGCGTTATGGTGATCGCATTGCAGTCATTGGTGGAATAGATGTCGATCTATTGGGGCGGGGGACGGAAGACCAGGTGCGAGCCCGAACGCATGCGGTATTGGATGCATGCGCTCCCAGTAGGGCATATGTATTGGGAAGGGGCAGTAGCATCGCAAATTACATACCATTGAAGATTTTTCTGACTATGATTGACGAAGGATGGAGGTACAATTCGCTAAGCCGATAGGCCGGAAATTGAAAATACGTCGAGGTTGGGTTATTTATTGATGTGTAATAACTTGCTTCCAAGAGAGTTGCATTTTCACAAATATTCAATTGCTGGTGAGGAGGGCAAATGAAAATCGAATGGCATGAGGTCAACCTGCTCGATTTCGAAGTGCCTGAGGTGACGCCTGAGATACCTTCTAGAATCTATGAGAGTCGATGTCAACGGGCATATAAAGCCGCCAAATGTGATTGGTTAGTAACGTATGGAGACCGGGAACATTATGCCAATATAACCTATTTAACGGGTTTCGATCCGCGCTTTGAGGAAGCATTGTTTATTTTAGGACCCGGGGATAGCCGTTTCCTTATCGTAGGGAATGAAAATCTAGGCTATGCAGGATTAGCCGGTCTCAAATTAGATCCTATACTTTGTCAATCTTTAAGTTTAATGGGACAAGACAGGAGCAAGTCACCATCGATTCTTTCAATACTGCGAGAACTAGGAATTAAGCCGGGGGACCGAGTCGGCGTCGTTGGCTGGAAATATTTGGAACCCAATGAAATCGAAGATGGATTTGAGGCGATTTTTGCACCCGCCGTGCTTGTGGATAGTTTACGGATGATAGCCCGTGATCCTACTCTTGTGGTTGATGAAACACCGATTCTTATGCACCCAATTGAGGGCTTGCGAGCAGTGAATGAGGTTGAACAGATTGCTGCTTTTGAATGGGCGGCGGCTCGAGCTACTGCGGCGGTGTATCGTGTTGTGAAGGGCGCACGTCCTGGCATGACTGAACTCGAAGCTGTTGCCGAAATGGGATATTCAGGAGAACCCTTATCTGCTCATGTCATGTTTGCCTCTGGCAAGGAGGCCATCGTCGGAATGAGGAGTCCGACGTCGCGTCGACTAGAACTTGGCGATGGGGTCAGCACTGCAATAGGCTACTGGGGAGGGCTTGGGTGCCGGGCTGGATTGCTGACGCAGGATGAGCCTGACTTCTTAGATAAGTTTGCCATTCCATACTATAAAGCGATCGCGACTTGGTACGAAACAGCAGGCCTCGGTGTCAAAGGTGGAGAGATATTTGATAAGGTATCTGATGTTCTTGCAGAAGGCAAACTGCGGTCTATGCTAAATCCCGGTCATCTAACCAGTTTTGATGAATGGGTGCATACTCCGATTCGCTCAGAAAGCACAGAGGAAATCAAATCCGGGATGGCTTTTCAATGTGACATCATTCCAGTCCCCTTGCCTCCAGGTATTACCCTAAACTGTGAAGATCCTCTGGTATTCGCCGATCAAAAGCTCAGAAATCAATTAAAGGAACATTATCCGGAGGTTTGGGGGCGGATTCAGAAGCGCCAGGGTTTCATGAAAGATGAATTAGGCGTGGACATAGGAGATGAAATATTGCCTATGTCGACAATCCCTGCGTATTTTGCGCCACTGTGGCTCTCACCAAAACGTGTACTCGCAGTTGTATAATTCTTAATTAATCTTTCCTGTCTACTCCAGGGCATAGGAGATACTGGTTGGCCGCACCAAATTTAAATCGGCTTGGAGTTGTATAGGCTAACATTACTCGAACTCTCATCGATACACCTGGAAATCCAAATGTGGAAGCTATTCGATAACCGGTATGGGGTGTGAGTAATGTTTGATGGAGGAGAGGGAGTTCCAGATCTAAGAGGAAAGTAAACCTTTTTGTGCTGCATATGAAAGAACAGATATCTTATTGATGGTTCTTGTGATCAACGTGTTCGCTTAGTATAGAAAGTATCCTTTCGACCATGTGGCATGTATTGATCCAATATCACTGGCGAATAGGCTTACATATTAGCAGCTCACACAATTGTGGAGGAAAAGAGAATGTCTGAAAGTTTCGCATCAATTAGCAAGGATTTGTACCTATTTAGGGATACCTGCAATGTCTACGTAATCCGCAATGGATCTGAGGCAGTGCTGATTGACTTCGGCTCAGGCCATGTTCTTGACCATTTAAACGAGATTGGGATTGAGCAAGTGAAGGCGATCCTGCACACCCACCATCACCGTGACCAAGCCCAGGGCGATCTCTTCGCAATCGAGCGGGGTATTCCGATCTATGTCCCACAGCATGAGCGGCATCTCTTCGATCAGGTGGAGATCTATTGGACGACGAAACAGCTCTACGACATGTATAACGTCCGCAATACATACTTTAGCCTAACTCGGAGTGTGCCTGTCACAGGGGTCCTGGAAGATTATGACAGCTTTCGTTGGAAGGACTATGAATTCAAAATCCTTCCTACCCCTGGTCATACACTGGGATCTATTTCGCTGACCACTCGAATCGACGGTGTTATCGTCGCCTTTACCGGCGACTTAATCCATTCTCCAGGCAAGGTCCACACTCTCTTCGACATGCAATATAACTATGGCGCGCTTGATGGTGTGGAAGCTACTGTACTTTCCCTAAATCTACTGGAGGAGGAATGCCCTGGATTGCTTTGTCCCTCCCATGGAAGTGTCATGAAAGATGTAAGCAAAGCTTTTGCGAAGACGAAAGAGAATCTGCGCAGTTTTTACCGTCTTCAGAGTGGAGGAAAGCTCCTTGTTGATGAGTTTGATCTCACCCCGGTGGCATCCAGGCTCCTCCACGGCACCCAGGCTTGCTCTTCGTTCTACGCCATCCTGTCCAGAGATGGAAAGCGAGCTATTTTTGTAGATTATGGAGCGCCGAACTATGCCCTCTTCAACCCTGCTTCGGCTTATTTTGAGGCTGGAGAGCGCGTTCGTTTCATCAAGCACTCTCTCAATCGATTAAGACACCAATATGGGATCGAGACCATTGAGGCGGTCATACCCAGTCACTATCACGATGACCACATTAATGGCATCCCCTACCTCCAGCAACAAATGGGGGTGGAGGTATGGGCTTACGAAAACATGAAAGAGATCCTTGAGAATCCCGCAGGAGAGCTTATTGGTTGTGTCATGCCGGATCCAATTTCTGTGGCCCGCACTTTTAAAGATGAGGAGAGCTTTTCATGGGAGGGGTTAAATTTCAAGGTGCACTTCACTCCCGGTCACTGTGATTACCATATGGCTATGTTCACGCAGATAGACGGAAAGAGGATCGCTTTTTCGGGCGACAACGTGTGGCCACCCGATTTCGTCCCGAGCCTGATCTATCGTAACCACGTACATAGAACGAGCCACCAAATTACTGCCCGGCTCTTCCAGGAGCATAGACCGGAGGTTCTCTGCTCCGGCCACGGATTATTTACGAATGTGGTCCCTGAGGGATACGACATGTTCCTGACCAATGCTAAGAAATTGACCGAGCTCTTCGGCAGGCTACTCCCTGAGGAAAGCGGCATTCTGGGAATAGAGCCAAGCTGGATCCAGATCTACCCCTATCAGTTATGTGGCATCCCCGGGAAAGAGATAGGATTAGAAGTGCGTGTTCGAAATCCTCTCGATAGTAAGACACGAGTAGAGTTCCAATGGGTGCTGCCAGAGACCTGGACCATCTTACCGTCTACGGGGAGTTCCGAACTCGAGGAGGGAAAGCAGGAGAGTTTAAGTTTCTCCTTGAGCATACCGGAGGGTTACTGCTTTACTTATCCTAAAATGGCCATTGCTCTGGATGTTTCCCTGAATGGGGAACGGCTCGGCCAGATCGCTGAAGCCGTCGTCGAACACGAACGGTATGGTCCTGCTGGAGCCCGGTAGGGCAAAGGCCGATGATGGATTCTAATTGAAAAACCTTCTGGCCTATCAGGGCAACTTGAGCCATGGGGCAGGGATTGACCGAGGGTGTGGGTCTGAGCAGCTCTCGCAATACTCTTATGTACGCTGTCGTGACCCGTTATTTGATCAATTGGTAAACGCGGCCGAGGGCAGCCATTTCACCTACTGAATGTTATTGATCCAAATGAAGTTCGGGTTGGTGAGACTATTGCATCACCCAGGTAAACCGCCTCGCGCTTACCAAGTCGAGCGACTCCATACCAATGCGATATAGGCATCCGTAGTATGCTTTGTTGATGAAAGCGGCAGACGGCTGCCTTCCGACGACCATAGAATGCGCACCTTCAGGCTGCGAGTGATTGTCTACTCCATGTTAACATTATGCCAGGCTCCATAATCCACTGGAGGCTTATGATGAAACCTATCAATCTTCGCACCGAATACCT
>CAYGXU010000127.1:0-8694 GCA_964353875.1 uncultured Anaerolineaceae bacterium
TAAGGTAAGGATATTGGGAAGGAAGGAGGAAGCCCCCGATGAGGATGCCTAGGATTTACCGTATGCTCTTGACTGCAATGCTACTCCTGGTTTCCTTGAGTATCTTCTCAGCAATTGCTGCCGCCAACACGGTAGGGGTATCGGGTGCAGACGATACTTCCCTTGGGATCAATGCCAACGATCTTAAACCCGCTGAGTGCTCCAGTTTAAATCTAACACACGTGATCACAGGGTCAGGGCTTTTTCTTGGCAGTGGAGATGGGGATCTAATTCTGGGCAGTTCTGGAACTGACTGGATCCTTGCACTTAATGGGGGAGATTGTGTTTTGGGTGGTGGTGGCGGGGATATCCTGTGGGGGAACGCAAATAACGATGTGCTCCTTGGAGGGGCTGGGAATGACAGCCTTCGTGGGGGAGACGGAACGGATGTCTGTTATGGTGGTCAAGGGAACGACACGCAGGATGGAACATGCGAAACGTTCTATCAGTGATCCTATTGAACCGATTCCGCGATTCATATAAATGCTCGGACAAATCATTGAACCAATGGCTGAAAAATCTTGAACAGCTTAACTATTCATTCAAGGATATCCAATGGCAATTGAAGCTGGTGCTTGAGAAGGACAAATAACCCCGAATATAGTTTCCGCTTTGAGCTTCTTTGCCTCTCTCCTATCGTCTTCCTCCCCCATTTCTTTGGCATCTGGTTATCATTTCCTTTCCCATACCGAAGATCCCGTCTCGATTCACGAGCCCATAGCCCAATGCAGTAAGCGATAAGCACCATGGCGACCAATTTCTCCATATACTCCTGACGGTTGTATGTCAATTTGTCGAGATATAGCAGGCTTTTCAGGTCTTTGAATGCTTCATCCACTTCTGATAAATTCCAGGCCCTTCCTTGGCATCCAGATTGGTCATCACCCGATAGAACTGCCTCAAGTTCAGACACGACTTCAGATATAGAATTCCTCAGTTCATCATTTGTACATCAGTATCTTAAATTCAATGTAAAACACGCCACTCTGAGATGGTCTTCGATTTCGCTCAGGATAAACTCCGCGCTAAAGAGCCTCTGAAACGATGCCTTCATTTGCTTCATCATAGGGATTCTTCGCCTCACCTCAGAATGACCATAACGCGACTATGAGCGATGTCCAAACTCCCGTCCGAAGTTGAAAAATTGCTTATTGACCGAATTATGCAATTATGATATCCTACATGTTCGCGGCTTAAGGAAAGAGGTTATTGATTGGGGCGCACATACCAATTCTCAAGACGCGTAAATCCTGCTTAATAATATGCAGGCCAGATTCATTTCCAGGTCGATCACTCCGATCTGGAATTTGCCTATCTACAGGAGTTGACGAATGGTACCGACTCACAGCATGAAATGGTACAACCGCATTCCGGATACCTTTTCATTACCCTCGCTCATCGAAGTTCAATTGGAGTCCTTTGAACGATTAAGATCGGAGGGCTTGGCTGAACTGTTTGATGAAATCTCTCCGATTGACTCCTATAACGGAGGGATAAAATTGTACTTCCCGGGAAACAGCCCGGAGAGCAAGGAGTTTGGTCTTAATTATTGGTTTGAGGAAGCGAAACATGATATTGAGGAGTGTGTCGAGAGGGATTTAACCTTCGCTGCTCCGCTCTACGTATCCGTCCTGCTTGCCGGTCCTGAAGTGCCGGAACCGATCAAACAAGATATCTTTCTGGGGGATTTCCCCATCATGACTGAAAAGGGCACCTTCATCATCAATGGGACAGAACGTGTGGTTGTATCACAGTTGATCCGATCCCCTGGTGTTTACTTTGAAGCGCCCGAGGATCGTGCCACTGGTCGTCGACTGGCGGCTGCAAAGTTGATCCCGGATCGGGGCGCATGGATGGAGTTCGAGACTCGAAAAAGCGATTACCTGACGCTAAAATTCAATCGGAAGAGAACCATTCCGGTAACGATCCTCTTACGTGCATTGGCAGCGGTTGATGATGGCCTGGGAAGCCCTTCGGTAAAAGACGGGTCCGATGAGGAGCTCTTGGAACTTTTCCGTGCTTCCGATAACAATCCCGATCACCCTTATATCCGCACTACAATCCGCCAAGAACCGACGTGGGAACTCCATGGCGGCCGTACATTGGCAGAAGAATCGTTGATTGAGTTTTATCGTCGGATGCGCCCTGGCGACCCGCCAACCCTTGATAATGCTCGTGAATATCTATTCGATCAGCTTTTCGATCAACGCCGTTACGACCTCGAACGAGTCGGACGCTATAAACTCAACCAGAAGCTCGGTCTGGAAGATATCATCCCCGTGGAGCACCGACGTGTCTCGGGTTGGGATATCGTCCGTTTGGTCGAGCGCATGATCAAAATTAACAATGGTATCGAAGAACCGGATGATATCGATCATTTGGGAAATCGGCGCGTCAAGACCGTGGGAGAATTGATTCAGAGCAAATTACGTGTCGGTTTAAGGCGAATGGAGCGCGTTATCCTCGAACGCATGTCCATCCGCGAACAAGAGCAAATCTCCCCTATTTCCTTAATTAACATCCGCCCTGTCGTGGCAGCGATTCGGGAGTTCTTCGGCTCCAGCCAACTCTCACAATTCATGGATCAGACCAACCCTCTTGCAGAATTACGGCATAAACGGACACTTTCCGCTCTGGGACCTGGCGGCTTGAGGCGTGAACGAGCCGGATTCGATGTTCGCGATGTCCACCATTCACACTACGGAAGAATATGCCCGATTGAGACACCGGAAGGTCCGAATATCGGTCTCATTGGTCGTTTGGCCTCCTATGCTCGTGTAAACAGTTTTGGCTTCATCGAGACACCTTATCGTCGTGTCATTCGTGAGATGAAATCAAACGATCCTCGTCTCAAAGGCCAAATCCTTCGTCTGCCCGTTAGTAATCCCAAAAAAGGCGACGTAATTGCAGAAGCGGATAGCGAGATTACTCAAGCGTTGGCGGAGAAATTTGCGAAATTCGATCTGGATATCCCTATTGTCCCCTTAGTCTCCGATGAGATTCGATACCTCTCTGCAGATATTGAGGATCGATACACCATCGCTCAGGCAAATGCCCCGTTAGACCTCAATCGGCATTTTGTTCGCCAGCGAGTTTCCTGCCGTCACCATGGAGATTTCCTATTTGTCCAACCAGAACAAATCGATTTCATGGATGTTGCACCGCGCCAGATCGTTGGTGTGAGTGCCTCCCTGATCCCATTTCTTGAGCATGATGATGCCAATCGGGCCTTGATGGGTTCAAATATGCAGACCCAAGCCGTCCCGTTGGTGAAGCCTGAAGTTCCTTTGGTTTCAACCGGAATGGAAAGACAGGCTGCCCTCGATTCGGGGCAGGTAATTACTTCCGAGGTGGATGGCGAGGTGGAGTCTGTCACTGGATCGGTGGTTGTAATTCGCTCCGGCGCGGAACGAATGATACATAACCTACGAAAATACAATCGATCCAACCAAAGCACCTGTATCGATCAACGTCCAGCAGTGAAAAAAGGACAACGCGTACGCAAAGGAGATGTGATCGCCGACAGCTCGTCAACAGAAATGGGTGAATTGGCTCTTGGTCAGAATGTCCTGTGCGCGTTCATCTCATGGGAGGGGGCTGATTTTGAGGATGCTATTCTCATTTCAGAACGCCTCGTTCAGCAGGACCGCTATACCTCTATTCACATCGAGAAGCATGAGGTGGAAGCACGAGATACAAAATTGGGCCCTGAGGAGATCACCTACGATATCCCCAATGTCGGGGATGAAGCGTTAAGGGATCTCAACGAGGATGGCATCATCCGTATCGGAGCTGAGGTTGGACCGAATGATATCCTGGTAGGCAAGATCACTCCCAAAGGTGAGAAAGAACTCACTCCTGAAGAGAAATTGCTGCGCGCCATCTTTGGTGAAAAAGCGCGCGAGGTGAAAGATACCTCCTTACGAATGCCGCATGGTGAGCGTGGCAAGGTTGTCGAGGTCAAAGTGTTTACTCGTGAGGAACATCGCGATTTGCCCGCGGGTGTCGAAAAAATGGTGCGTGTCTCTGTGGCGCAAAAACGCAAAGCCACGGAAGGGGATAAGATGGCAGGACGGCACGGGAATAAAGGTGTTATCTCTCGAGTCGTGCCCATCGAAGATATGCCTTTCTTGGCGGATGGGACTCCAGTAGACCTGATCTTGAATCCTCTGGGCGTCCCGGGCCGTATGAACATTGGCCAGATCCTGGAGGCTCACCTGGGATGGGCAGCGGATCGCCTTGGCTTCAGGGCGATCACACCCGCTTTCGATGGCGCTGATGAGGAGGAGATTGCCGCTGAACTATCGCGGGCGTGGCTGATCGACCGATCCTGGTATGAAATCGGGATTCAATCTTGGGATTGGGTGAAGGCGGAAGGCTATTACGAGGAAGAGATCTTTGAAGATGACGAAGAAGTACGCCGACTCTATCTGGAAAATTGGTTGGTGGAGAAAGGTTATGATCCCGAGCTGCTGGCAACCGATCACATCTATGCTCGTCGTTCGGCTCTACGTGAATGGCTGAGGGAGAAAGGTTTTGACCCAGATGAAATCCTCATTTTCGAGGATTCGGATATCTCCATCCTCGATCGGAAACCAAGGGATGAGAACGCCGTTGACGCTTGTTTAAAACTTTGGATTGAGGCGATGGATTACAAGGTTCGTTCTAATATCTCCGCCGAGTCTCTTCGAAGCCTGGCTGCGGAAGTGATGTTAAAGACCAATAAGCCCATTCCCATTCTTGGTAAACAACTTCTTCACGATGGGAAAACCGGAGTACCTTATGATCAATCCGTTACCGTCGGCATTGTGCTCATGATGAAGTTGCATCACCTGGTGGAAGATAAGGTACATGCCCGTTCCACAGGCCCTTATTCGTTAGTAACGCAACAACCCCTGGGCGGCAAGGCGCAATTTGGAGGCCAGCGTTTTGGTGAAATGGAAGTCTGGGCTTTGGAAGCTTATGGAGCTGCGCATATACTTCAGGAGATGTTGACCGTAAAATCGGATGATGTCCAGGGAAGGGT
The DNA here is from genome assembly GCA_964353875.1 of uncultured Anaerolineaceae bacterium. Taxonomy (GTDB): domain Bacteria; phylum Chloroflexota; class Anaerolineae; order Anaerolineales; family E44-bin32; genus MGNI01. The sequence goes on from CAYGXU010000127.1 coordinate 5,066, forward strand.
GAAGACCTATGAGGCGATTGTCAAAGGTAATGCAATTGAGGAGCCGGGTGTTCCTGCCTCGTTCCGAGTGTTGGTCAAGGAACTTCAAAGTCTAGGTCTGGCGGTGGAAGCGATCAGTGATGAGGGGGAGATCCTGCGTTTCGGGAAGGAAGAACAACAAACCCGACCGCCGCGTCTGGGGTTGGGATTGCTGGATATGGAACCGAATTATTAAATGAAAAAAGATCGTCGAGCCCTTAAGCAGAAAAATAGAAATTACAATCCTTGACGGTCAATAATGCACATGGTAACATATTGGTTCATTGCCTAACGAAACACGGGCGGTTCCTATCTTTGGGGCTGCCTGAGATGAATAACAGTTCGGCAAACGAGAGGCCATCAAGCTCGAGGATGGCCTCCCTTAGTGCGAAGGGATGCGGGGCATCAGCCCCGGGTTCATGTAGGAGGCTAATTTGCCAACGATTAATCAATTAGTGCGAAAGGGTCGTAAAGCCAAGCAGATAAAAACAAAGGCGCCGGCGCTTCAATACCTCTTTAATTCCATGAAACAGCGACGCATCTCTCAGCCAAAGGGATCGCCGCAAAAGCGGGGTGTGTGCACGCAAGTCCGCACACAAACTCCCAAGAAGCCGAATTCCGCTTTACGCAAAGTCGCCCGCGTTCGCTTGACGAACGGGATTGAAGTGTCTGCCTACATTCCTGGCGAAGGACATTCGCTTCAAGAGCACTCGGTTGTGCTCGTCCGTGGAGGACGTGTCAAGGATTTACCCGGTGTTCGTTACCACATCATTCGTGGGACGCTTGACTCGACTGGCGTGGATGCCCGACGTCAGGGGCGTTCGAAGTATGGCGGAAAACGCCCCAAGGAATGATCAAAACGGACGGTCGCCCAATCAGGGTAACCGATCTTTTGGGAAGAACTGGAGTAAGGTAATGCGCAGGAGTAAACCTAGAGAGCGGCAAATTCCGCCTGATGTGAAATATAACAACTGGATGATACAGAGTTTTATTAATCGTGTGATGAGGCGAGGGAAGACGAGCATTGCTGCCCGGATCGTTTATGACGCCTTGGAATTAATTGAGGAGCGCACAAAACGCAATCCCGCTGAAGTGTTCGAGCAAGCCATTAAGAATGCTTCCCCTGTTTTGGAGGTTAAGCCTCGAAGGGTAGGCGGCGCGACCTACCAAGTCCCCATGGAAGTGGGACCGGGGCGACGCATTGCGTTAGCAATGCGCTGGTTGATTAATGCCTCAAAGGTCCGCCCGGGAAAATCCATGGCGGAGAAACTCGCGGCTGAATTGTTGGATGCGGCCAATAATACCGGTGCTGCGATTAAAAAACGCGAGGAAACTCATAAAATGGCGGAAGCCAATCGGGCTTTTGCTCATTATCGTTGGTAATTTTTTAGGGAGGATTTTCCCTGAATTGGATGGGATTCCATCATGGAACGTCAGTATCCGTTGGAACGTTACCGAAATATTGGCATCATCGCCCATATTGATGCTGGAAAGACGACCACAACCGAGCGGGTTTTATTCTACACCGGTCGGACACATCGCATTGGATCCGTCGATGATGGCACAACGGTAACGGATTGGATGGAACAGGAACGGGAAAGAGGAATCACTATCGTATCCGCCGCGGTGACTGCCATGTGGCAGGATCACATTATCAATATTATTGATACCCCTGGTCATATCGATTTTACCGCCGAAGTACAACGTTCTTTACGTGTGCTCGATGGCGGTGTTGTTGTTTTTGATGCTGTGCAAGGCGTTGAACCGCAATCGGAAACCGTATGGCGTCAGGCTGATTTATACGGTGTTCCTCGAATTTGTTTCGTGAATAAGATGGATCGGGTCGGGGCTTCATTTGAGCGCTCGACCGATCTGATCCGCCAACAACTTAATGCCAATCCCATCATGGTTCAGATGCCCATCGGCGTCGAATCGAATTTTGTTGGAGTTGTTGATCTTATCGAGAATAAAGCCATTCTCTGGGAAAATGAACTAGGGATCGATCCCAACCATTGCGAAATTCCATCAGAGTTGAAAAAGGAAGCAGCAAGTCGTCGCACTGCGATGATTGAACAAATCGTTGAATTGGATGATGCTCTGACTGAGAAGTATCTTGAAGGTGAGGAGATAAACCCCCAGGATTTGAAAGCTGGTTTACGAAGAGCTGTGATCGCTGGTTTAGCGACTCCGGTTTTCTGTGGAAGTGCGCTCCGGAATAAGGGTGTTCAACCGCTACTTGATGCTATCATCGATTACCTCCCCTCGCCGTTGGATATCCCGCCGGTAACAGGGATCAACCCCAATACAGATGAACTTATCTCACGAAAGACGAATGACGATGCTCCTCTCAGCGCATTGGTCTTTAAAATCGTGACTGATCCATATATGGGTCGTCTGGCATACATCCGTATTTATTCCGGCAAGATCAAACAGGGTTCTCAAGTCTTCAATACCACCAAGGGAAGAAGAGAACGTATAGGTCGACTATTGCGCATGTATGCTGATCGTCGTGAGGATATCACCGAAGCCTTGGCGGGAGATATTGCCGCAGTATTGGGGATGAAGGATACCTTTACCGGGGATACTCTCAGCGATGCTGCCAATCCCATCCTCTTGGAAAGCATCAGTTTTCCAGAGCCGGTCATTTTCCTTGCTATTGAGCCAAAAACGCTCGCTGATCAGGATAAAATGTCTGAGGCGTTGAGGAAACTGGCCGAGGAAGATCCGACTTTCCGTGTTGGTTTAGACGAGAATACAGGGCAGACGGTGATTTGGGGGATGGGTGAGCTCCATCTTGAAGTCCTTGTCGATCGTATGCTAAGGGAATTCAAAGTGCAAGCTAAAGTTGGCGTACCTCGCGTGGCCTATCGGGAATCGATCACGAAGAGCGTTCCGCAATTGGAATACCGCTACATCAAGCAAACCGGAGGTCGCGGGCATTTTGCCCATGTTGTACTCTCTGTTGAACCGGGAGAGCAGGGCTCGGGGATCAAGTTCGAGGAGCGAATCAAAGGTGGGGTGATCCCGAGAGAATTTATCTCCGCGGTTGAAAAGGGGATCCGTGAGGCGGCTGAGAGTGGGGTTCTGGCAGGATATCCCACGACTGATGTTCGCGTGGCATTAATAGACGGCTCCATTCACGAAGTTGATTCGAGTGAAATGTCCTTCAAGGTTGCTGGTTCGATTGCATTTCGTCAAGCTCTCGAACAAGCGAATCCAATCCTGTTGGAACCCATCATGAAGGCTGAGGTAGTAGTTCCTGAGGAGAATATTGGAGAGATCACGGGTGACCTCTCCGCACGCAGAGCCAACATAGAAGGCATTGAGACGCGAAACAGTGGCGTGCGTGCGATCCATGCCCAAGTCCCATTAGCAGCGATGTTTGGCTATGCAACCGACCTGCGGTCAATGACACAGGGACGAGGTGTTTTCACCATGGAGTTTGATCACTATGCCCAGGTGAGGGAACAGCTGACCAAATCCATTCTCGTGGGAGCTTATTAGCTAATCATACGACATTATCTTTGAAATCATCTTTATCAGGAGCAGAGGAACGATGGCGAAGCAGAAATTTGAGCGGACGAAACCACACATGAACGTCGGGACGATTG
>CAYGXU010000128.1:0-5813 GCA_964353875.1 uncultured Anaerolineaceae bacterium
ACCTCGTCCTTGTATAATATTTTCGTTTTATTCGGAATTTGATCATGAAGACCACGAAGCAGTTGACACGCAGACAACAGCAATTCCTACGAACGCTCCTCGAACTCTACCAAGAGCGCGGCGAGCCGATTCACTACACTCAAGTGTCGGAACGTCTCGGGGTCGGGAGTGTTACATCTTATGAAATGCTACGGCTATTGGAGGAACGCGATTTGCTAGAAAGGCAGTTTGGACGACCCGAAGAGGAGCGCGGCCCAGGTCGTTCTTCGGTTTCTTTTCGACCGACCGACCTGGCATTCTCCGCGCTTTCCGATCCGGTCCTTTCCGCCACCATCGCTGATGAGTGGATTCGGGTTAAAAACCAAATCCTGGAGAAACTTCGCAAGGACAAAATCCGAGGATACGACGCCTACCTCAAAGAACTTCTCAACCGCCTCCCCCGTCAACATTCACCATTGGCCTACGCGGCAGAGATGGTCACAGCTGTCGTCTTAGGCCTACATTCTTTACGCGAGGTCGCAGAAGCGCGCCACTTGCGTACGCTCCTCAGCAAGATGGGTCTCCCCGGTGAGTTGGGATTGAATGCCATCCCCGGTCTGAGCGTCGGTCTCTCATTGGTTGATCGTTTCAACAAACGAATTGCAAAGGGTTTGCTCAATCAAACTACCCGTTATCAAGCTTTGCTATCCGGACTCGGCGCCGAGAAACGTCGACTGCTGGCCGAATTTACACGCGAGGTCGTCGAAATTGTAGGGGGCTAACCCTTTCAATTTCCTAATCCTATTATATCGGAGGAATATTGTATGTCGAAAATCGCCATCATCACCGACAGTTCTGCATTTCTGCCGGACGACCTGGTTCGGCAATTGGGTATCTATGTCATACCACTGACAGTCATTTGGGGAGAGGAGACTTTCCTCGATAATGTTGACATTACTACCACCGAATTCTATCGCCGGTTGCGCGAGCTTCCCATCCATCCTACAACCACCCAACCAAATCCAGAGGATTTTCTCGCGTTCTATCAAAAAGCCGCTGTGGGGCATGATGGCATCGTGGCTCCACTGATCTCAGCCGAATTAAGCGGTACCGTCAGCTCCGCCGTCACCGCTGCTGCGGAATTCAAGACTGTCCCGGTGCGCGTAATAGATACCCGATCGACCTCGATGGGATTGGGCCTTGCTGTGCTGGCAGCTGCGCGTGCCGCCGCCGCTGGCCAGTCGCTGGACGAAGTCGAGAAAGCTGCCGTTGCCATCTGCACAAAGGTCAAAGTCCTCTTTGTGGTGGACACCCTCGAATACCTGCATCGAGGGGGCAGAATCGGCGGGGCAGCCAAGTTTCTCGGCACAGCTTTGGGTCTTAAACCGCTGCTCCATCTCAACGAAGGCCGCGTGGATGCCCTCGAGCGCATCCGCACCAAGCGCAAGGCCATCGATCGCATGCTCGAGCTGGCGCATGAGTATGCCGCTGGTAAGCCGGTGCGCGCGTCTGTGGTTCACGCCAATGTCCCTGATGAAGCCGAAGAACTTCGAGGTGTTGTGGAACAGCAATTCAATTGCATCGAACTGCATGTCGCCCAACTGGCCCCTGCCATTGCCACACACGCCGGTCCGGGAACCCTGGGACTGGCAATATGCCCTGAGGATAGGGATGAACTCGTCTTATAAGCAAGGGGGGTTGGCGAAGCGAACTATGCTCAACGAAGGAAGGTCATGAGCGAAAGGGTGTAGGACGTGCATTCCCCAGGGATGAAACCGCGCCTCGGGCTGGCCCTCAGCGGTGGCGGCGCGCGCGGGCTGGCCCATATCGGTGTTCTGGGAGTTTTGGAACGCGAGCGGATCAGCATCGATTGCCTGGCTGGAACCAGTATGGGCGGGGTGATCGCAGCAGGTTATGCCTGCGGTTTATCCTCGGCAGAGTTGCAAAATCGAGCGACCGAATCGAGCCGCCTGCGCCGCTTGCTGCGTCTGGTAGACCCTGCCCTGCCGGATGCTGGCTTGATGCGCGGTCAACGTCTGGAGACCTTCTTCAAGGAAATCCTGGGAGATATCACCTTCGCTGATCTCTCCATCCCCCTTGCATTGGTCGCAGTAGATTTAAACAGCAGTCAGGAGGTCATCCTGCGTGATGGCCCCCTCGCTCTGGCGTTGCGCGCGACCACCGCCGTTCCCGGCTTTTTCTGCCCCGTACAGATAGAGGGAAAGCGCCTGGTTGACGGCGGCCTGCTCAATAACCTCCCCGTTGATGCAGTCAAAAACCTGGGGGCGGATATCATTATCGCAGTCGACGTTGATCGCGATTCCCAGCAAAACACGGGGCAACCAGCGATTGAGTACCGCTGGGTGCCGGATGGGCTGGCGCGCACTTTTGTCGTGCTTGATGAGGCTTCCCGACTCATGATGAGGGCGATCAAAGAGGTCAAATTGCAGCAATGCCCACCACAAGTACTCATCCACCCATGTCTGCCTGCCGGCATCAACCTGATCTTAGGCTACGGAAGAGTCGGCGAACTTGTGGAGGCTGGAGTGCGCGCCGCGGAGGAAGCTTTACCACAAATCCGACAATGGATCACGGAGTATGATAGAACGAAAATAGTCGCGGTTAGCCGGTAACATTTCCCTCGAGGATTCGACAATAACCATAGATAAAACGCATCCTTGGTAATTGAAGGTTGGGTTGGGCAAACTTAGCGCTATCAAATAGCCACTGCTTCAAAAGAGACACGCATTGGTTGAGGTGGCACAACCGAGAAATTCAACTTCTCAAAACCAATGACGTGTCCTGATTTGTCTTTCATTAATACCACTTTGTCGCCGGTTTCTTCACAGATATATTCGTCCTGTGGGTTGCCAAACCAGACAGTAAGGGTATTGCCTTCTTGGTCGTAATAGATCTTCACCTCGGCCATGCTCGTATTCCTTCTTTTATCGCGTCGGTCGGATAAGTCGTAATCAAGTAGCCATCCCCATTCAATCTCTTTACCACAACACAAACCCACCGCAGCTTGCGTTCCAACGAGTAGAATAGGTTAACTGTCGGATCACTACGACACCGTCGAATTTCGCTGGGATACCCCAATGTTTCTCTGACATCGATTTCTCGGCCTGCCATCACAGGATGCTTAGCAGGGATGATTAATTCCCAGTGAGAACGGCTCACCCGGACTCGAAAGTCAAGTGGTGTTGAAGCTTCAAAAAGCAAATCGTCTATGGGAGGATCGCCGCTCATCGCAAATATCGATCTTTTGCTCTGAAGGCTCTTCTACTGACCGCCTACTGATATAACGCAGGCTGATACCTGTTAGGGGGAAATATGTCCCGCTGGGCAGGTCCAGCCAGGGCTGGGGTTGCCCCGCCACCAGCATCGTTGATTTCACATTCCCTTTACGTTTTACGCATTACGTTTTAGCTGGTACTTCAGCAACATCGGTCCGATGCGGTCCATCAGCCAGCCGAAGCTCAGTTCGATCCAGGGTACGACCCTCAAGATGCGGGGGACATAGGCGATGCGCGTCGGTCTTTTGATTAACTGCCATACACGGTGGGCGACCTTCTCCGGCGTGATCGCCATTCGATCGACCGGGATTCGCAATCCCTGCGGCCCTTTTGCCGCATGATCGAAGAAGGCCGTCGCCGTCGCACCGGCGCGGACGACGGAGATCTTCACATTCGTCCCGATTAGCTCTCGGTAGAGCGACGTGGTCAGGGCGTCGATAAAGGCCTTGGTGGCGCTGTATAAGGCCACACCCTGGCTGGGGATGCTGCCCGCAATCGATCCAATGTTGATGATATGCCCCTGGCCGCGTTCCTTCATATCCGAGAGAAAGAGCAATGTCAGGTGTGTGAGAGCCGCCATATTAACCTCGATCATCTGTCGGGCGGTCTCCCAGGGCATGCTCTCGCCAAATCCATACCAGCCGAAGCCGGCATTGTTAACCAGCACATCGGTCGGGCCGATCTCTTCCTGGACCCTGGCAAAAATCCGGCTGCATTCGTCTTCATCGGATAAATCCGTAGGGAGGACCCAAGCCTTCACGCCGGCCATGCGAATACGATCCGCCAGCGCCTCCAGGCGTTCTTTTCGTCTCGCCACCAGGGCAACTTGAAACCCTTTCCGAGCCAATTTTTCCGCTGTCGCTTCGCCAATCCCGCTCGAGGCTCCCGTAACAACCGCCACTTTTCTCGTTTCGTTCATGCCGCTCCCTGTCTCCTAGCGACCATCAACGGCGATTTACTTAAGATCCAGGCACGAATGATGGGACGGAAAAGTCTAACAAAGAACCTTCTAGAGCCAAGCTTGGCTTTGACACCCTCGATGTAGTCCTTAAGGGTATAGCGCTGGAACTTCAGCACGCGCTGGCTCTCGGTGGTGTCGAGCCAATCGGTGGGAAAGGGCACGGAAGTAAAGGCTTCTTCCGGAAGCATGCCCACCCCGACCGCATCCAAGATACCTTCAACCAACTCCCGCTGGTAAAGTTGGCACTGCGCACCTCCGCCTATGTGCCAGGTTCGGCTCCAGGCCTCATCGATTTCGAGAGCATTGGCAATGGCCAGACCCACATCCTTGGAGTGGACGAATTCGATCCGATTCTCGAGGGGCACCTCGAACATGCCCGCATCCAATATGAGCCGCATGGGAAGCGCCGCCGCCAAGCGAAAAATGGTCCAATCCAAACCTGATTCCCTGACCAATTGCTCACATTCCACTTTATGATGGGCGTAATGTTCGATCGGCTGGGGCAGGTCCGTGATCAATCTTGGTGGGGGCTGGTCATGTGTGCGACCGTAGATATGCAGGGAGGAAGCGAAAAGTAACTTGGCGGGGCGCGGCTGAGCCTGGATCGCCTCAATCAGGTTGCACGTACCTCCCACATTGATCTCTCTCGCCCATTCAGGATCCTCCTCGCTGCCCACACCGGTGGCAGATAACGTTGGGATGACAAATGCCAAATGCACCACGGCATCCTGGCCCTCGACAGCCAGGGCGACATCTTCTTTGTTACGCAAGTCTCCCAGAACGGTCTCCGCTTCGAGTCGAATGCTGCGCGCTCTGCGCATGTTCGCCTTGGTATTCAAGTCGAAGCAACGTACTTGATGCCCACATTTGATTAACTCCTCCAATGTGGAAGTTCCGATGTTTCCAAAAGCTCCTGTTAACAATACTTTCATTCCTTCACCTCTTGGATAAACCCTCAAATAGAATACCTACCCCTTCCCCCGCAATCCGGTCCCAGTCGGCTCCCTCAGGATCAACCACGCCTTGGATCAGCAACCCCAACGCCAGGGCAATGATCATCCTGGCGGCGGCCTGTGAATCCATCTGGCGGACGGTGCCCTCGGTCATCCCTTCCTCAAACATGGCCGAGAAAAAATCTTGGTAACGTTGAAAGGGGCGGGACATGCTTTGCATCACTACTGGATCCCGCAGGCCCCTGGTTAAAAATTCGAGATAGATGGGCAATCCCCTCTCGGCCGCTTGAAGCACCACCCGCACGACACGTGTCATTGAGAATAGCCGTTCCTGGAGATCCCCCCTGGCCTTGCTGAGCACGGACAATTGCCTGTCCATATCCTCCAGCCATCCATTGAGCAATTCCAGGAAGACCTCCTGTTTGCTGTCGAAATGATGGTAGAAGGCGCCCTTGCTCACCCCAGCTCCCTGGCAGATCTCTGCCACGCCGGTGGTGTCATACCCTTCCAGCGCGAAGCGTTCCTCCGCTGCCTTGAGGATACGCGCACGGGTTTCGATAGATCGCTGTTGTTGTGATTTCATCTCATGCCCTAAAACAAACCGACCGGTCGGAATGAATCATA
>CAYGXU010000128.1:5913-8392 GCA_964353875.1 uncultured Anaerolineaceae bacterium
CCGGCCTGGGCTGTCCTGGTTGTGTTCATTCTTGCTCCGAGTTGGTCGCGCAGGCCTCTCGCATGCTGATTGAACTCCTCCAAGGAGAAGAATGAAATGCGACAAATGGCGCTTCTCTTGTTGCTGCTTCTGATCAGCGCTTGTGGAGCAAGGGCATTGGTGATTTCCACAACCAGCCCGTCCGCAGCAACCGAATCTCCATCGGCGGTCTTCCCTCCACAGATAAGTCAAACGGCGGATTCCCTTCCCTCACCCGGCGTTGCCCTTCCCGCCCCAACAGGGTCAGAACCAGGTAGCCAAATCATGCAGGATCTGACCATCACCATTCTCTACGACAATTATCCGCACGACTCTCGCCTGAGGACGGACTGGGGCTTCGCCGCCCTGGTCGAGTTTGGTGATCACACCCTGCTCTTCGACACCGGAGGGGATGGAACCATCTTAATGGATAACATGAGGCTCCTCAGCATCGACCCGCAGCGCATCCAAAGTGTTGTCCTCTCTCATGAGCACGGGGATCATGTCGGTGGAATAAGATCGCTGCTGGATACAGGGCTACAACCGACAGTCTATATCCCGCCATCGTTCTCTGCCTCTACAAAGCGGCCCATCGAGCAGAAAACCCAGCTTGTGGAAGTTGAACAAGGACACCAGATCCACGAAGGTCTCTATAGCACGGGCGAAATGGGGACAAGCATCCCAGAGCAAGCGCTCGTGATTCGATCCTCTCAGGGCTTGGTGATCATCACCGGCTGCGCCCATCCCGGAATCATAAGCATGGTGGAGCAGGCGAAGAGTATTCTTGAGGATCCGATCTATCTCGTATTAGGCGGGTTCCACCTTGGCGATCAGTCCAAAAATACGATACAAGGCATCATCGAGGACTTCCGACGCCTGGGGGTACAGAAGGTTGCCCCCTCACATTGCACGGGTGATCAGGCCATTGCCCTTTTCCACGAGGCCTATGGGGAGGATTTCATTCAGTCGGGCGCCGGCCAGATCTTTCACATCGGGCCCTGAACCATCTATCCCTGCCAAGAACCAACGGATCATCGATGTGAACTTATTCGTCAACTAAGATCGATTCAACAAAGGCGTCATGTGAGCCTTACTCCAACTCCCAAAGAAGAGGCAAAGCAATGATGATTCATGCCCGACCCCGTCTCTTTCACTCCAAGAGCAACAGACATCCATTCTGCTCGAACAAATCCTGCCCATTTTCCATGAGCATGGGTTGAGCGTCCAAACGGCCGGCCAGCGTATTTCCGTTTCTGGCGCCGAGGCCGATATCTTCCAGGCATTGAAGCAAGCGCTCGTTATGGCTTCTGAGATGGAGAACGCCTCCTTGGAGATCAAATTGGCGCGTTCTAGACCCCCTCTCGAAGGCGGTCATGACCTTCTTTGCTACCGCACCATTGGTCATGTGGAGAATGACTTCAATCAGCCCAGTAATCCGCAATTGATGCGCTCCAGCGAATCGCGCCTCCTGCTTGAGCCCAGCCTATCGGCGGGACTGCAAGGGATTGAAGCAGGTCAGAAACTCCTGGTCCTGTTCGACTTCCACCTGCCCAAAGGGTACGCTCTGCTGCAACATCCACGCGGGGATCAGCAACTCCCCCAACCGCCTCAATTCAATCGGCATCAGCGAAGTCGAAGTCATCTCTCAGGGGCGAAAAGTTCTCGCCGTCCGAGGGCTAGACGCGCTCAAACGATCGCCTATCCTTGACATCAAGCCCGCCTGAAAAACATCTCTGCTCGTGAATAATTTCACAATCTTAAAGTCAAGAGCATGGCGCAAACACAATATCCATCTGCTTGCAGTTCACTTCTTTTATGGCGAGGAGCCGAAACTCAAATGAAGACTGTCGCTCTCAGTTTCCCCTCTGCCCAATGCAGCCATCAGTAATATTGGGTCTCGGATTACCTTCTCCCGCTTATGAGGTCGTAGTTCATTTGACCATAACCGTGAAGCTTAGCAGTTTCTTGAACATTTCCAAGATGGTTGATGCAAGGCTCGATTGCAGGTCCGGACGATCTCCGCTCTCTCGATACGTATGGATCTCATCCATTAACTGGTGAAATTCTCCACGATAATCCGGGGGGAAATCCCTCTCCGCTTTCAGTAAAGTCACTTCGGCTATCGCTGCCTCCAGGCGATCATGCAGGCTCAACTCGCTGCATGCCAGCGCATGGAAAGCTGCATCTAATTTTGCATAAGCCTCCTTTAAGGGCATCGTTGTTTCTCCTTTCTTGAACTGTGCGACTTCGGGCCTGGCGGCCTGGAACTCGGATCCTGCCTGGGCGCGAACTTCACCGTAGCCATAATATCTGATGGGGCAGTCCAACCGGCGATGCTGCATACGATCTGATAGAGCACATGGATCCATGAGAAAGGCTCATGACCCGGAAATGAATCGTAACCGAGCAGCAAAACGAAAAGCCCCACGCCGCCGCCCAGCCTGACGATCGCCAACGCCTC
>CAYGXU010000129.1:0-6847 GCA_964353875.1 uncultured Anaerolineaceae bacterium
TCCCCCTCTCCCGCTTGCGGAGAGGGGGCCAGGGGGTGAGGTCGTTCTCCCCCTCTCCCGCTTGCGGAGAGGGGGCCAGGGTGAGGGATCGGAAATCGGCATTCAAAGCAGCCTCATTACCTGAAAAACGAAACTCCTGACCAGGATTCTGGCATAATGTGTTTTAATCATGCTGGCGTCAACGGCGCATTTCTAAAAAGATGGACTTTCTCAATTCAATAGACGGTCATCAACCTGACCGGCCATAGTGCTGAGACATTAATCCGCGAATCCCTCTTTTTCAAAGAGTTGCAGTGCGACCTCAACTTCGAGCGCCGTTGAGGAGGATCGAATGCACAGAGCTACAAAAATAAAAACCCTCGCTGTCGGAGGGCTTGTCCTTGTCCTGCTCGCCCGTCTTGGCCTGGCATGGATCGCGTTCTCTTATCCGGAGCGATCCATTACGATCGACTCTCTCCAATATCTGCAATTGGCGGAAAGCCTCCGTCTGCAGGGACGTTTCGCAGGTACTGAGTATGCCGAGGAGGTGCGAACGCCAGGATACCCTCTCTTTCTCGCAGGAGTTCAATCTATCTTCGGGGAAGGAATCGGAGCGGTGGTCCTGATTCAATTGCTCTTCACCGTCCTGATCGCCTGGCTGCTCTATCGTTGCGGCAAGCTCTTCGATTCGGAACGCATCGGCCTGGCGGCCGCATGGCTATACGCCCTCAACCCCAACGCACTCTTCTGGTCGCTTACAGTGCTCACCGAAACGCTCTTCTCGCTGCTCCTGCTGCTCAGTTTCTACACCCTGTCCCTGGCCTATCAACGCTCGCAGGGTTATTGGCTGCTGCTGAGCGGTCTGCTTCTTGGAATGGCCACGCTTACTCGACCGATAGGCCTTTACCTGATCCCCATTTGGGGGGTTTTTGCTCTGCTGCTCTTACGATCAAAGATGGGCTTTCGTCGCGCAGCAAGATATGCAGTCGCCTTCCTCGGAGCGGCTATGCTTCTGGTGCTGTATTGGCAAACACACAATTACCTATTGCATAGCAAATTTTCTTTGTCGACTACGACAGAGGTTACCATTAGTCGTTTCATTGCGGCAGATACCCTGGCAGACGCTCTCCACATCGATCGCGATGAAGCCAGGCTCATCATCCTTAATGCCGCCGACCCCATGGCCTATAGTTACCAGGTTATGCGCCAATATCCAGCGAGTTTTCTGCGCGTCACCATGCGCGGCATCGCCAGAACGGCTCTGGGCACAGAAGTAGGCACATGGATGGGAATCCTTCTCGACCAGCCCTATCAAGGCTCAGGTTTTCTCACCGCTTTGGTTCGGGGTGATCTGGGTGGCGTCGTCGAGGCGCTCAAGGCGCGATTACAGGCAGGGGAGGGCATCCTGGGCTTTATCTTGCTTATGTGGGGCGGCGTATACGCGCTGGCTCTTTATATATTGATTGCCTGGGGAGTGTTACGCGTGTTCCGCTTTGACCATGCAAATATTGCCGTTCTTCGTTGGGCCTCCATCCTCTTGCTGGTCTCGGCAGCCTATCTCATCCTGACCCCGCTGGCCAATGGCGACTCACGATTTCGCGTGCCGGCCGAGCCTTTGTTGGCTCTGCTTGGTGGCCTTGTCTTTTTGCCGAGGAATCAATTTTCTAAGAGAAAGCGCCTTGTTAATGACGCCTCTGCCAGCGATAGCATTGCCCCCATTCCAAATGGTGTCTAAATAAAATGCTGGATGGGAAAGTTGGTCATCTGTCAGGTATAAACTTGATGCGATCAAGCCAGAATCCTAGAATTCCCATGACCAATACCAGGCCGATGATGATAATGTGAAAGAGGGATGCCAGCAGGACCGCCTCTTCGCCTCCGATGGCAAAAATTTCCAGACCGAGGATTATAGAGAATTCAAAAACTCCCAATTGGGCCGGGCCTGACGGTATCAAACTGCCTAGTGCGAGAAAAGAGATGACGATACATGCCGCCATGAATGGCAGCTCCACACTCAGAATCCCGAATAGCCAATAGATGGAAACAATATCGATTACCCATAGGACAATGCTCAAACCAAGGTATGTAACCAGAACATGTCGTACGGATAAGAGCTTGATCCCTTGAATGAACCCTTCATATAAACCAACCAGAATCTCTGCCCAATGGGAGGACAACCGCCCAATAACGCCTCGAAGTATGCGGATGACCTTTTCCTTATATATGCTACTGAGGAAAAGGATTGCGCTCCCCACCAGCAGAAACGCCAAAAACAGAAGTCCGCCTTCATAGGCTGCACGCGGCGTCGTCCCCTTTTTCATTGCTAATAAGGAAGGTAAAAAGATCGCACAGATGAGTAGCCCATCTACGATCCGTTCAACAACGGAGGTCGCAGAAGCCTGACCCAGGTTGATCTCTTCCTGCCTTGCGGCTAAGGTGGGCCGGACAAGTTCTCCCGATCTGGCAGGAAGGATATAAAGCGCGGCGTTCCCGATGGCGCCCATGATGAAGATTTGCCCCCAATGTATCCGCCCCATTTGACGCAGAAGCAGCCCCCATCGAACCCAATGAAGGATTTGGAAAGCAAGTTGACCCATAAGACAGAGGATAATCGGCTCTGCCGGCAAAGACTGCAAACGACCAACGACAGACTTAAGGTCAATGCTGCGGAATGCCAACCAAATAAACACTCCGCTGATCAAAATACCTAATAGTCCCCGCAATGCGTAGCTGAAGATCCTGCGCACAACCTTCATACCGGCTACAAAGACCTTCCTATGGGAATGTTGAAGCGAAGTCGAATGTCACCAGACTGTGGCCACTTTCATTTTTCTTTTTTCACGATTGCCAGCAGTGACGTTCCGAAAGGAAAGCGTATTTTTTTAAGCATACGCCGCTCGATTTGAACGGTTTGATAGAGAATCTGATTCAGCCAATTTGGCAGAGGTCGAAGATCAGACTCCTGGGGCATATCCTCACCCGAGCTTGACCAACGTTTGAAAAGCCGATATCCCGCCAGCCATGGAAATAGGATTGGATAGAGATGCGTTATGGAAAGAATCCCTCCAGGCTTAGTGCTAATTAATTTCTTTAGTTGTGCCTGGTCGTAGCGCCGGATCGCATGAATGGGTTTATCGTGAGGGGCCAGCAGCCATTGATAGGCAGAGACGACGAGAAGGATGTGCCCTCCCGGCTTTGTAACTCTCCAAAGTTCTGCAAATGCTTTCTCTTCCTGCACCTCCGCACATTCAATCACGCCCAGGCTATAGACAAGATCAAAGGTTTCGTCAGGTAAGGGGATTTCATTGATCGAGGCCTGGCAAACTCGCCTGGCCAATTGCCTCTCTCGCAGGTAAGGCATCGCCCATTCTGAAATGTCGAAGCCGACCGAATGAAGAGAAAGTGCGTTGGATACCGTTTCGAGGTTCTTTCCTGTGCCACAACCCGCATCCAATATACGGCTCGAACTATTTGATCCCAACCTTTGCAGGCAATCAACTAAAATGTCTCTCTGTCCTCTAAACCACCAATAGGATGACTCTAGTTGAAAGGAGGCTTCATACTCCCGTTTTTCCATGGCATTCCTCAATGAAGGACGTCGTTTGCATAATATCGCTTTGGCATGAAATGTTTGTCAGCAACACTGTTGTTGCCCTGTACATCACCTATTCCTATAATCCAAGAAAAGGATCAATAACGGATATACGTCTCTTGTAAAATACCACCCCTATTTCCCTTTTCTATGCCACATTGTACCCAACCACGACAACTTCACATCTGTCATCAGTCCACCTTCCGAAGTCTGGCAATAAATATTCGGAAACCATAAGCCCCGCCCGCCAGAAGAAATTGCCAGAAGGAGGGCGCCGACTTTGAAACGCCTTTCTCACGATCATTGAATATATAAGGGACTTCTAAGACCTTCAAACCCTTCTTACAGCAAGCATAGATGAACTCCACAAAGTACGATCCATAACCAGTCGGCATAAGCGTAACCCTATCCAAAACCTGGCGCTTCATCACGATGAAACCACTATCGTAATCCTTAATTCCATAGCCCAACACGAAGGTGGCCAATCCATTAATCATTCGACTCGCAGCTACCCTCAGCCGAGACCTGGAATCGCGCCCTCCCTCGGCATAGCGTGAGCCGATGACAATGTCATGATCCTTAAGCTTCTCGATCATGATTGGTAAAAGGCTGGAAGGCATCGAGAGGTCTGCGTCCATCCAGCCAATGATTTCTCCGCGCGTCTCAATAATCCCCCTGTTGATCGCAGAAGCAAGGCCTCGAGTAGAAACACGTCGGATAACCTTAACCCTCTCATCCTCCATCTCGCTCGCGATACGATAGGTCTCATCTGGAGAATCGTCATCGACAACGATTACTTCTACAGGATCGCCCACATGCTGAATGATGTGGTTGATGGCGTCAACGATGCTTTCGTGTTCGTTGTAGGTTGGTAACACGATCGAAACAAGTTCTTGTCTATTTGACTTTGACATACTCAGGTCATCCGCGAAATATATTTGGTTTTGAAGTGAAAGCCTGAAACAACAGCCCACTTCCGTATAGGCTCAAGACATCACATTTCCACCAGGAATGGAGGAATCCGATGAAAGAGATGCCAATTTTAGCACCAATATCTAGGCAATAGAACGACCGCAAGCAAGCACATTCCAAGTAGATGAATCAACAACCTGCGCTATTTCGGGGAAGGGATAAACCCCAAGCATCTCCAACTTGGCCAGGTTGAAGTAAAGCTCCAGCTCCATGGGGAAGAAGAAACGCATATTGTGATCTTCTTGGGCTTGGGTTGTCAATCGTCCTTTTTCCAAACGCCAGAGGTCATAGTGGACATGGCATAAGTGGTTTTGAACGTCCAGGTTCGCAGTTACAAAGCGGATCAACTGACCATCTTCAAGGTCAACGATCTTATATCTATCAGAGGGGCCGATTTCAAGCACCACCGGACCATACCAGATATCCGCAAGAAACAACCCTCCCGGTCTCAGGTGCCGACGAACGGAGTGGAGAGCGGCCAATACATCCTCATTCGTGCGCTGATAGCTTAAAACCGCGAACATCATCAAAACAGCATCGAACGATTGACCCAGATTTAGAGTCCGAAGATCCCCTTGGAGAAAGGTCGGCGCGGATTTGTCGTCTTCGACCTTGACTTCTGCCAATTTGCGCTTTGCTAGAGCAAGCATTTCAAGCGATCGATCGACGCCGGTCAACGTATAGCCCCGCCTGATGAGTGGGACTGCGTGTCCGCCTGTGCCACAGCCCAAGTCGAGGATCGCCCGAACCTTACCATCACCATGCCGGCGGAACATTTCCTCCAGAAGATCACACTCCGCTTCGTAATCCTTTTCGTGGTACAGGAGATCATATTGATCAGCATACTCGGCTCGGAACACTTCTTCACTCAAGTGAGCGCCTCCCTTACTGATTGGCACACTTGATCGATCTGGCCCTCTGTGATTGCCATTCCGGAAGGCAGGTAAAGGCCTCTTCTTGCAAGCCGTTCAGCGACAGGATAGTGCTCTCCTTCAAATAGACCGTTTTCTAGAAATACGGGTTGCTCATGCATGCCAAGGAAAAAGGGACGCGTATCCACCCCGCGTGATCTTAGGCGATCAGCGAACTCAACCGCATCGATCTTGTGGAGCTCGTCCAAAACTACGCCATACATCCAATAGATATTCTTCGCCCATGATTTCTCGACGGGCAATTGAAGACCTGGCACGTCCCGCAACTGCTCAGTGTAGGCATTTCCAATCCATCGTTTGCGATTCATGATCTGGTCAATTCGTTCCACCTGGGCAAGGCCAAGGGCAGCTTGTAGATTCGTCATGCGAAAGTTATATCCAAGTTCGGTATGATAGAAGCGACGCTCGGCTCGAAAGCACAGGTTACGTAAAGATTGGGCCTTCTGCGCGATGGTATGGTCATTCGTCATGATCATACCTCCCTCACCTGTCGTGATGAGTTTATTGGCATAGAAACTGAATGCGCTGATGTCCCCTAGGCTCCCACATCTTCGCCACTGCGGATCACCATCACCAAGACGGGAAAGATACTCCGCACCATGTGCTTCGGCGGCGTCCTCGATGATGTACAGGTCATTCTTCTCTGCAAGTATAAATAGCGGATCCATATCCACTGGATGACCGTAGATATGCACCACCATAATGGCCCTTGTTTTGGAAGTAATCCTTGCTTCAACCTGTGCAACATCCATACACCATGTGCTTGGGTCGCTATCCACAAGCACCGGTGTGGCGCCATTGCGGGTGATTGCCTGTGCACAAGAAATGATGGTAAAGGTCGGCATGATCACTTCATCACCGGGTTGCAGGCCTAAACAATCAACAGCGATTTGGAGCGCTGCTGTTCCGTTGCAGACAGCCACACCATAGGACACGCCACAATATGAAGCCCACGCCTCTTCGAAGGCATCGATAAACCTTCCAGAGGAAGAAATCCAACCGGTCCGTAAGCATTCCGCCACATACTCAAATTCCTGTCCTTCGATTGAAGGTTCGTTGACTGGGATCATCAGAAGTACTCCTTCTCCTGCATGCCAGTGTAGGGGCCCTGCTTAACCTCCAAAAAGACAGTATCTTCGAGCATGCGGAAGCTATGGCCCCCGGCAACGAATAACACCACATCGCCGCTGCGAAGCTCACACGTTTTAGCAAGTTCCTGACTGTCATCGTAAATGTCGATCACACAATGGCCCTTCCGAACGACCAGCACTTCGGATGTGCCGATGATCTTGCGCTCAAGCGGACGATGCGCATGACGAGCGATCTGGCTGCCTTTGGGGTAGACGATGAAACCAACTTGTTGCTTCTCCTC
>CAYGXU010000129.1:6947-8377 GCA_964353875.1 uncultured Anaerolineaceae bacterium
TCCTTTTCGGAGCAGATAGAGTATATAACCGATGGAAATCAAAGTCACAATGCTCGAAATGATCAAGGTATTGGTATAGAGAGGATCTGCCTGGTTGGCGATGCGCAAGCTAAAATCTAGCGGTTCCTCTGCAAATGTCTCAAAAACATTTTCTACCCTCCATAAGCGGGCATGCTGAAGGATATCATGTCCAAAGATGCCGAGCAAAATGGACAGGATGAGATAATGCCACGGCTCAAAAGGGCTCTTGTCCAACCATGCCTGGAGACGAACACTCGCCAGAGCGATCAGGAAGAGAAGGGGCAAGATGAAGAACCGCGACGGCACATGGACAAGTTTAAAAAGCGGCAGCGGAAGGGAATTGATCGGCATGTAGATATAACCAATGGATAACATGGCAAAGACGAAGATGGTTATGATCAGCGGACGATGCAAGCTGCCGGGCTGTTTTTCCGTTTCCGGTCTCCAGATTTTGTACAGACCGAAAAAGGCGATAAATCCCAGCCCCAGCAGACCAATATACATATCAAATTCCCACCATCCTATTGACAGGCCTACAAGCGATTTTGAAGGCGGAATGATCGATATCAAACTCGTGATTAAATCGCCAAAGGTGCTAAAACCAGCGAAAGGAGGGACGCCGACGGAAGGAAGGGCGACCATGGCTGGTGCAATGCGGTAGATGTTAAGCATAACCCCGGCGATCATGGCCTTGAAAAGTTGTAGGCGAATGGAACTGGCGAACAAAAAGAGTATGCCCATAAATAACAGGCAGGCAGCGAAGATTTGTGTCGTCCCAAGCAGTTCGATTCCAAAGAGCACCAATCCCATTTGGGCGAACCACGTTTTTGATCCCCGGCCTTCGGCCAATTGAAGAATTAAGAGAACAAAAAAAGGGAGAAAAAAATAACCCGTGAAGAGGGTGTGGCCGATGCCGAGATGGGCAGTGATAAAACCATTGAAATTAACCAGAAGCGCCAGAAGGGTAAAAGCAAAGACGGAAAGCCGGTAGTGGCGTCTGATGGCCAAACATCCGATATAGCTTATGGAGACCATCAAGAGTGCATTGATCAGGAAGTTCAATCCGGGATCAAGGAAGCGCAATAAGAGCATCTGGGGTGCGAGGTTGACATCAGGGATTCCAAGAAAGCGCGAAATCCCATACGAAAGGGGGGGATTGGTGTGAAGAGGGATTTGCCCTGAGGTGATGGCCTCTTGAAGTATCCTTGAATAACGCCATTCCCAAATCCAATCCTGAACACCCCATAAAAAGCGCCCATAATTGAGGAACAATGTCCAGAGTCCAATACTGATCAGATAAACCAGGCTAAGCCATAAACGCTGGAACCAGAGCTGATATCTGGTGAACTTTCGATCCATGCCTTGAAAGGCGCTTTGGGTGATCCAATTCCAAAGCGAAACTGCCTTAT
>CAYGXU010000130.1:0-8130 GCA_964353875.1 uncultured Anaerolineaceae bacterium
GATTATTGCTCCAGCTATATGATTGCTTGGCCTACCCCCCTCTTATCCCCCCATTTGCGCCTTGTGGACTCAGCCTAATCATGGGTGTGCAGGCGCAAATGGGGGGATGATAGGGGGGTCATAGGCGAATCGGAATAAAAATGATGTGGCTGAGCAGAAATCTTTGCTAGAGAAATCCGACTTTAGAAGGTCATTTCGGCAAGAAGGATGAGTTGCCGAAATATTCGGGCAGACTTTAAATCGGGGAAAACGATGATTGTCACGATACTGCCAAAATCGAAAGACCCTTTCACTTCATTGGGGGGAGATTGACTGAAATTCAATAATACTGTATGATGAGCATGTTTCTTCAGTATAATTGAACGTTTTTGAGCCCTATGAACGATGTGTGCCATGATGGGAACCCTATTTTCAGATAGGCCTCTTATTTTCCATAAGGGAGATAGGATATCCAGCGTAGAAAAGGCTCTCATCTCGATTCGGGTTCTCAACAGCGAAAACACGGAAAGACCTTTTAGGAACTAGTTATTTGGGAGGAGTACGATGAAATTTAAATATCCAATGAATGCGTTAGGCATGGTCGAGACTAGAGGAGTGGTCGCTTCGATCGATGCTGCTGATGCCATGACGAAGGCAGGGCATGTGATCCTTGTCGGGCAGGAGGAGATTGGTGGCGGCTACGTCGTGATCTATGTGCGCGGCGAAGTGGGCGCGGTAAAAGCCGCCGTGGATGCTGGCGCAGCAGCTGCCAAACGTACTGGGGAACTCGTGGCCGCGCACGTGATCGCCAGGCCACATGATAAACTCGAATATTTGTTGCCACGCGGCGAGGAGAAGGTCGTTCGCGCCTATAAGGATTGACGCTATCCTAGAAGGGAGCAAAGGAAATGGAACTAAGGACCTATCTCATGGTGGATGATCTTCAGCCTCAATATGCGGCATTAACGGGGAAGATGTTTGTCGGATCGGTAGTTGTGGAGGATATGTCTCAGCTTTTCATTGAGGTTGCACCTGCTTGTGACATCTACCAAATTGCCGATGCTGCCTTAAAGGCGGCGGAAGTATACCCAGGCGGACTGAGCGTGGAGCGTGAATATGGCACACTGGTGGTGCACTCGGATCGCCAAGAATCGGTACGAGCGGCTGGCGCGGCAGCATTACGGCTCATGAATCTGAGCGAGACCGATCGTGTGAAACCCAGCGTGGTCTCTTCGAAGATGGTTACCGCCATCGACCCCTATATGGCGCAACGGATTAACAAGAGCTCCATGGGAGGGCTACTGTTAAAGGGGCAGACGCTATGTGTATTGGAAGTCCGTCCAGCAGCCTACGTGGTTTTGGCTGCCAACGAAGCCGAGAAAGCAGCCAATATCACCCTGATCCACTACCGTGATACGGGAGCGTTTGGTCGTTTATATATCTCCGGCACTGAGACGGAAGTGGGGATTGGTCGTGAGGCAGCCATCCGACATGTAGAAGCATTGGTGGGGCGGGAAGGTTGATCAGGATAGCTTCCTGTAAATCCCATTAAGGGTGAATGATATGGCAAAAGAATATGTAACCGCCAGGGATATTGAGGAACTTGCAATTCGAGGTATACGCGAGATCCCTGCCAGCGACGATCTCATTTTCACTGACCTTGCCAGAGATCGTGCCGCCACACTGGGAGTGCTCATTGTCCGCCCCGGGGAGCGGGGGAGTATGAGAGATTCACCAGAGCCATATCGATCGACGGCAAGTTCGATGGCGAAGTTGGCTTCCATTGCGAATATTGGCCTTAAGCCTTCCGGGTGTTTGCATTCTCATATCCCTCAAGAACCTTCATCAGTCCAGGCGGTGTCGTCCCAGCCAGCAGAGCTCACGCCTAAAAGCGGAAGCTTGGTTGAGCGTTTGGTTGAAGCCGTCCGTCAATTAGGTCGTTAAGCAGAGTATGCTGGTAAGGAGGTTTTCATGATCATTGGTAAAGTGATCGGTTCAGCGGTCTCAACCCTGAAAGATCAGCGGCTACAGGCAAAAACATTGCTCCTGGTGTGCCCTGCTGATCACAAGGGCGAGGTGAGAGGCGATCCAATCCTGGCGGTCGATTTAGTTGGGGCGGGTGAGGGTGAGGTGGTGTTCCTAGTACAGGGGAGCACCGCTCGTGTGGCAGTTGGCTCCCAGGACATGCCTGCAGATGCTGCTATTGTTGGAATCATCGACGTTTTGAGTGTTGAAGGTCAAACGACTTACTTTAAAAGCTAAGCCCTTCCCGGTTCTCCAGATTAACACGGGTTGGGTAAGAGGAGGAATAGATGCCATCAAGCGATTCAAGACAAAGTGAGATGGATGTGTTATCCGCAGTGACGCGTGCCCTAGGCATGGTAGAGACTCTGGGTGGCGTGGCGAGCATCGAGGCTGCCGATGCCATGCTCAAAGCCGCAAATGTCACGCTGTTAGAGCGGCGACCTACGGGAGGCGGGTACATCGCTGTACTGGTTCGAGGGGATGTAGGTGCAACCACGACGGCCGTAGCAGCCGGGGCTGCTGCTGCCCGACGCATCGGTACGGTGGTCGCCACAGGTGTTATCCCCAATCCTCATCTGGATCTGGAGGATATCCTTCCTGAACCTGTTACGCTCTCATAGTTGATTGCACACTTTAGAATGAGCTGCAGGTAAACGCTCTTGGCGGTTCTGGCTGCCCGTGAAATCCCGTATGGAGGTGTCTGTGAGCGTTGCAGGAAGAGTTACCATTGATTCTTTGCGTGCCAAGAAAATTCGCAATGAAGCCATTACCATGCTTACCGCCTATGACTTTCCAATGGCGAGACTGCTCCATCGGGCGGGAATTGACATTATTTTGGTCAGCGATGCCCTTGGCACCGTTGGGTTAGGACGTCCAGAAGCGGTTTCGGTCACGGTGGATGAGATGATCTATCACACTCAAGCTTGCCGCAATGGCGCCGGCACCTGCATGGTCGTCACAACTATGCCATTTGGCAGTTATAACAATGGGATAGAGGCTGTGTCCAATGCCACACGCATCATGAAAGAGGGTAAGGCGGACGCTGTTCATCTTGAAGGCACCTGTGAGGACGCGCCTACGATCAAGGCGATTATCCAATCCGGCATCCCTGTCATGGGGCACATCGGCATTATCAAGCAGAAAATTGTACGCAGCGGTGTATTTCGTATTCAAGGCCGGACGGCATCTGAAGCTGTTGAAGTTGTGAAAGATGCACTCAATATGGTGCAGGCGGGTGTCTTCGCGCTCGTTTTGGAGTGCGTTCCAAGTCCATTAGCAGAGGCGATCACGCGTGCAGTGGAGGTGCCCACCATTGGAATCGGCGCCGGTTCAGCCTGTGATGGACAGGGTCTCGTGAGTCAAGACATGCTCGGACTATATAAGGAATTATCCCCCAGGTTTTTAAAGGTTTATGCTGATCTCGAGACGGTCATCCTGCAGGCAGTATCAGCTTTTCATCAAGATGTCCAGCACGGAATATTCCCTGGTCCTGAGCATGCCTATTCGATTTCCGAGGAGGAATTGACCCAACTTGTTGATGTACTCCAAGACGGAGTAAGAGCGGACAAACTGTAATCAAAACAAATCATTCCGTTAAGCGAGAAAGCATGGATCATCTCAACCCCGAGGAACTTATGCGGACATTTGATGAGCAATTGAGCGCCATTCCTGGTGGGACCTCACTTCACCCGGCCGTATTGCGCAATATGCAACGACCCTATGTCAATCCCTGGTCACAGGAATTCGTGACCTACTTTGAAGAGACAGTCTCGTTGTTAAAACGCCTCTACAATACGCGCAACGATGTGCTTGTGATGATTGGGCCGATACGATTGGCAATGGATGCTATTATTTGTAGCCTCTTAGAGCCAGGAGAGAAGGCAGCTGCGATTGCCGTTCATGGCTATTGGAGTGAGCTATTCACCATCATGGCAAAGGCTCATGGTGCGATCCCCATCATCCTGGAAGGGAAGTGGGGTCTTCCCATCGATACTAACATGATCCAACGGCAGCTCGATTCGATGCGGAATGAGAATATCAAGACCTTATTCGTTACCCATGTCGAGACCTCGACTGGGATCGCCAACCCGATCGAGCAGTTAGGCAGGATCGCCGAAGAAAGAGGCTTAATCTATGTGGTTGATTCTGCTCAAACCTTGGGGGGAATGGAAGTGCGTGTCGATGACTGGGGGATCGATTTCTGCATCAGTGGGAATCACAAGTGCATGTCAACCCCGGCAGGATTGGCGTATATCGCTATCAGTGATCGCGGTTGGCAAGCGATGGAACGACGTAAGACAGCGATACAAGGCTGGTTCACCAGTTTATTGGTTTGGCGTGAGGTATGGTTGAAGCGCCAGAGCGGCTATTTCACATTTCCGGTAAGTGTGCTCTTCGGCTTACGAGCAGCGTTGGATCAGATGTTTGCACCGGGTTTGGACAACCTTTATCTGCGTTATCAAATCGTTTCCAAAGCGATCCGCTATGGCGCAAGTGCATTAGGGTTGGAGTTGGTACCTTCAGGTCATCAGTGTCCAGGATGCGACGCGAAGAATCACTATTGCGCCGATACGGTCACAGCGATCCGTTATCCCCCCCAAATCCATCATGAGGATTTCGCCAAGCTTATGCATGAAAAGTATAATATTTCTATTGCTGGTACTTATGGTCCATTGTCAGGGGTGGCCTTCCGTGTTGGACCCACGGGCCTGATGCAAATTCGACGTGAATTCACACTCAACTTAATCAGTTGTATGGGGATGGTCTTGCGGCAATTGGGTTTTAGTACCAATATTGATCAGGCGTTGGCTGTAACGGATGCCATTCTAACGGGGCTTCCATCCTAGGCGTTAATGTGTGGGGTTAGATTTTTTCCTCTGGTCGTCCAGGATGGGAAAAGACGAATTTTCGGACGATCATCCCTAAAAAGGATATGGCTCCTTATTAGTTATTGGCTAATCAATATAGTTATGAGTTCCTATCTCTGCGGAAATGTCTATCAGACAGGTGATGAAAAGCATAGCTGTAATATTATTGCAGACAGGTAACTCGTGCCAGGTGACCTGTAGATGGCCTAGTAAGTTATGAAAAAATATCTTTTACTAGGCTATCTGTCCATGTCCCAAGATACGATCATTTTCGCTTTTTGTGATTACATGTGAGATGACGTCCTTAAAAGGAGATGAGAGAATGATGTCGTTTCGTTTCGGCACCTTTTCAATTGTCGGTTGTTGCCCCCGTACGAAACAACTTGGTGTAGCCACTTGTACTGCAGCTTTTGCAGTTGGAGCTTTCGTGCCGCACGCACGCGCGCACATCGGTGCGGTTGCCACGCAAGCCTTCACCAATCCCTACCTCGGGCTGCAGTCCTTGGATGGTTTGGAAAAAGGGATGATGCCCCAGGATGTGATAACACAAGTGATCGCGGGAGATCAAGGTAGGGAATTACGACAACTCGCAATGGTCGATGTGCAGGGTCGTAGCGCAGCTCACACAGGCAAAGAAAATGACCATTGGGCCGGTCATCTTACGGGGCCCTTTTTTGCTGCTGCTGGGAATATCCTGACAGGTCCTGAGGTCGTCGAGGCAATGGTCGAGGTGTTCCAAAGTGGCGTTTCTCAACCTCTGGGTGAGAGACTCATGCGATCATTAGAGGCGGGTGAACGGGTTGGAGGGGATCGAAGGGGAAGGCAGTCAGCTGTTATGTATGTTGTGGGGGATGAGGATTATGGATACGTGGATCTGCGAGTTGACGACCATGCTGATCCCATTAGTGAGTTGCGCCGCCTGTGGCAAATCTACCAGAAAGACCTTGAGCCGGCGATGTCACTTTTCCCCTCCAAAGCGAATCCGGCGGGAGAGCTCGACCGAGCTGTCTGGTTAGGCACAAAAAGTCCGCCCGGGGACAGGGGCTGAGCGATCCGTGGTTTGAATTACGTCAATGCAGCAAGGGCGATCGGAACTGGCACACCGTTTATCCTCATCCGGCACTTACTGCCGAATGTCATGCCAGCGATCTTGATCTTGATCAGCATCGACATTGGCTGGCTCATCACGGGCACCGCCGCGCTGAGCTTTGTCGGGCTTGGTACACAGCCCCCAACGCCGGATTGGGGAGTGATGGCAGCCGAGGGGCGACAATTTTTGATCGTGGCGCCTCATGCCGCAGTGGTTCCCGGTGTGGCCATCACGCTTCTGGTTCTAGGCTTGAATGTCAGTGGTGATGCACTGCGAGACGCGCTCGATCCGAGATTAATGTTACGATGAGAAAAAAATAACTGTGCATGATCAATCAAACCGCCCTCTTCCTCGCCGGTATAGGTGGAATTCCATCCCAGATTGGAACATCCTGATGTCCATAATGATCGCTGATTATCTGGTGAATAGTCCTCACCAGGTTTCGGTGACCTTGGATAATCCCTGCGGGTGGTCGGGATCCATCCCACGCTCGCAGGCCAATGTGAAGGCGATTAGTTGTCCAGGGATCACCGCCAATAAGGGTGAGAGCCATTCTGCACAATACTCCGGCAGGGGGAAAGGCAGACGGGCGCGCTCCAGGAGAGATCCCTCGTTACTGATGCAGATCAGTTCGGCTCGGAGTTCGTGCAAGGCATCCGCCATACGATGCATATCCTCCATCACGCAACCTTTTGAGGCGACCAGAATCACAGGGAATCCCTCCCGCACCATGGCAATCGGGCCGTGTAGAAAGTCTGCCGAGGAATAGGGTTCAGCCAGGATGCGAGAGAGCTCGGTGATTTTAAGAGAGATCTCGAAGGCGGTGCAGTAATTTAAACCCCGTCCGATCACCGCGCAGTGCTCAATATAGCGGTAGCGTTCGATGCGAGGAAGGACATCGAGGGAATTGTCCAGGCTCCGCTCGACGAGATGGGGTACTTCCTGTAATTGGTTCAGATGCTCAGGATTTTCTCCCAAGTGAGAGGACAATAGGGCTATCGCAGCCAAGGAGGCGGTGTAGGTTTTGGTGGCAGCAACTGCCTTCTCAGGACCGGCGTGTAAATCGATGACGAATTCGGCTGCCTCGGCGAGGGGTGAGAGAGGATCATTGGTGATCGCCAGGGTGGGCTGTCCACATCGACGACCATGCTCCAGGACAGCAACGATGTCTGGGGATTGTCCGGATTGGGAGATCCCAATGACCAACGCGCCCGATAGGTCGGGAGGACTATTATATAGGGTGAAGATCGAAGGGGTTGCCAGGGCCACCGGCAAACGATTGTGAATCCCAAATAAGTATTGAGCATAGCGAGCAGCGTTATCCGAGGTGCCTCGGGCGGCGATCATTACGTAAGTAAATCGCTCACGAATTTTCCCGGCGATCTTTTTGACTTTGCTGGTTTCTCGTTGTATTAATCTACGCAGGACATCGGGTTGTTCATGAATTTCTGTTTCGAGAATACTGGCCATGGGACAGAGTCCTTATCGTAAGATCAGGTATTCAATCATTCTTCTGATTTTAACCTAATCGGGCTGAGAACACCTTGATTTCTTACAAAAGCAATCTTCTCAAATGGCATTAAGGGTCGGTACCCGTTGGTTTATCTTTGCTCATATGGCAGAATCGATGGAAGGACGAGCAAGATATTCATGGGATGCCTTCCTCTTTGTCTTTATGCAGGCGGTATTTGATCGCTGCCGATGCTCGGTTATACTCTTAGGGAAAGTGAGCGGTTACTTTGAGCGTGTAAGATAACCGGAGAAGGCACGATCTGAGATAGGTATCTGTGGCGGAAAGTTATCTGAGAGCACCGTCTATATTATGGTAAAACTCAGGAAGTTATTTTTCTTTTAAATATATTCAACATGCACTACCCCGATGATCACATCACGCATGATTTCATCTTGGGATTACCCCTATTTTTATTATTTGAGGACATCATCTATCCTTTTTACATGTGCTGATGCATCAATCTACTGGCAGATTCAAGACTTTAACAAGGAGCAGGATAACGGAAAAAAGTCACTGGAGCTGATCCATCATTACAGATCAATTGGCACATTCAATCCGGCAATAACTTTGGCGTCAATGGAGGTTCAACATGGAAGTTCTTATGGAAGGCGAAGGCGAACTTGTCGGATGGCATGATCCCGATGAAAATCGAAAGT
>CAYGXU010000131.1:0-8066 GCA_964353875.1 uncultured Anaerolineaceae bacterium
CCCTGCTGTAACAGGTACGAACAACACGGAAGCTGAGTACCCGATGTCCATGGACCGGATTATGAAGACACTAGGAGCGCATCCCGTCGATTGGGACTATAAAGTCGCATGCTGTGGCGCAGCGCTTTCTCTCACTCGAACCGAAATCGTGCTCGAAATGAGTCGAGATATTCTCGAGAACGCCAAGGTGCGAGGGGCTGACGCGGTGGTTGTAGCCTGTCCATTATGCCACTTGAATTTAGATGGTCGACAAATCCAAATGAAGCCGCGTCCTGAGATGCCTGTGTTGTATTTTACGCAGCTCCTGGCTCTCTCGTTTGGTATGCCCGAGAAGGCAGCTCTTGGAAAAAACCTAATCAATCCCAAGCCTATCTTGAAGGAAAAGGGATTGTTGTAGTCATCTCCATGGCTCTTTTTCCGACAATAATCTCACACTCTTGATCCTCCTCGCCTCAAATGGCGAGGAGGATCGATATCGAGGGAGTGACAAAGTCACAAGGAGGATGATCGTTCACAATGAAAATCGCTGTTACTGGCAAAGGAGGCGTAGGAAAAACCACGCTCACCAGCCTTCTGGCCTACACCTTCGTTGATCGTGGATTTCAGGTTCTCGCCATCGACGCTGATCCTTCACCCTGCCTGGGAGCTTCCCTTGGGTTCCCTGAAACACTCCTGAAGAATCTCACTCCCATTGCCAAGATGGAGGAGTTGATCTATGAACGGACCGGCGCCCAGCCTGGCAGCATCGGTGGTTTCTTCAAGCTCAATCCACGTGTTGATGATCTGCCCGACCGCTTCTCCGCCTTGCATCATGGCATTCGGTTGCTCGCCCTAGGAGCGGTGGAGATGGGTGGGGCGGGTTGTATCTGCCCGGAAAGCGCCATCTTACGTGCACTCATCACCCACATTCTATTGCGCAGAGATGAAGTCGTACTCCTAGACATGTATGCTGGTGTTGAGCACCTGGGGCGGGCTACAGCCGATGCGGTCGATGCCATGCTGATCGTGGTTGAACCCACCCAACGTAGCCTGGCGACAGCGGTCCAGATCAAATCCCTGGCCGAAGATGTCAGACTGACCCATCTCTACCTGGTGGGTAGCAGAGTCCAGGACGATAAGGATCGTTCTTTTATCGAAAGCGGTTCGCCTGGGCTTCCCGTGATCGGACACATCCCGGATGACCCGCGCGTACGCCAGGCTGACCGGGAAGGCGTGGATGTCTACCATTTGGCGCCCGAACTTGCCCAGACATCCCAGTCCATTGCTGATATTTTGATTAAAGGAATTACCCCGCAGCAAGCCACGGGGGATTTTGGCAAGGCTAATTAGTCATCCGAAAGCACGAGGATTCTGGGAGACCATTTTCGAGCTGAGCAGCCCCGCAACGATACATCGATGAATTTTATGCCCGCGCATGGGGTCCGCGCCAACGATACGCTAAGCAGAAGCCCTAAACAAGAAGCGGCTGATCAGACTTAGGCGGATAAAATACGCCTATTATCATGAAAGGATTGCGTGCGCGTTTTTTATGATGCTCAAGAGTGGTACCAACAAAGAAGTACAGGTCTTTCTTTTTTACAAATTCATCATAGTATTTATTTCTAACTAGCTGCTTTGCGGCTTCCTCGTCACCATAGGTTCTCTCCAAGCAATTCCAGTATAATGCGGCGATTTCCCAGTCCTCAATCTTTAGTCGGCGAGGAGAATTATCACCCTCAGTAAGAAATCGGTAGTGAAAATTATGAGGAACCTTCCGAATCAGTTCACGCTGTTCGACTCCACCGGTTGCAGTTAGATCTGAAAATGAGCTTTGTAGATCATATTCTTGCCAACTTTTCTTCCATTCGCGACCGGTTTCTTCAATCTCGAACCCAATGATCTCTTTTGGCTTGATTGTAGCAAGCGACTTGCATTCCTCGCCCTTCGCTAATTCAATTAGCTCACTCATATTATCGAAGACTTCTTTGAGGATGAACGATTTGCGAGCCGCCCAGGCGTCTTTGGTGCCAATGGATTTTTCTACAATGAATTCCTCATCCAAGCCTAATGCCGGTCGATAGCTTTCAGGACGAAAGTCCTTTTTATTACGAATGAGGTTAACGATCACCCAACTGTATTTAGGATATTGCTGGTTGTTTGTGAAGAACCGAAATGGAACTGGATAAATGCGAATCCATTTATCGCCTTCTAGCAATCCAGCCATACAAACTAACTCATCATACTTGCTGGAAGGCTTGGGATAAGCCTTTACTGTGACCAATACTCTGGCTTGGTTAATAATCTCCGGAAGATACAACAGTCCCCCTTTTTGGATAAGTGCTTATCCAATTCTCTCAAAGCGGATTACGGTGATATATTCCTGTGGGTCTTTGCCAATAAGTTTAGAGAACTCCTTTAGGGAGGAGCACATGCCACCTTCAGCAATGAGGTCTTCGACGGGCATATCACCAAGTCTTTCCTTATAAGGCCGATGCGTAAGGCGTAGTTCCCCAATCTTGCATCCACCTGCTCGTGGAATATTGTCATAAGCATCATGAATGTATCGATCAGTATCCCACATTCGCACCCACATCTGATAATGGGAGTCAGACCAATCTCTCCTAGTAACGGTTTTCTTACCTGACAGAAATTCTTCCTTTGTCAATGCGAAACTCAGTATAGCCATAAATCCTCCCTTGCTCACTGATAAACATGATACAAGATCTATTCCTATCAAGCCATGCACTCACCATAATTGGCTTCTATCTAATGGCTGCTATCCTATCAGGAATGACCTTCGACCAAAGCTACTACATCCGCGAAATCAATCCCCAACCGCTTCAAGGTTTCCAGGGTCGGAACTCCATTCCGATTCCATCCCCGACGATCATAAACCGCATCTACCAGATGATCGTAGCGATCTTCACGATATTTGCGTAGATGCTTCATTTTCTCCTCAGTCGACAGCCCCTTTGGATCCAAATCCGATTGATCCCGCAATTGCTGATCGTAGCGCTCAGCGCGTGAAGCATACTCATCCGCGGTCACCGGTCCCACGGCGCGATAGGGTGGATAATCATGCTCACGCGTGCCGAATCCCATTTTCAGATTGAAGACCCTCTGGAAGTTATATACCCGTTCGGACTGGCGAATGAGATCATCGGCTGTCACCTTCTCTCCCGTCAATCCCTCATAGAGCCAGGTGTAATTCTCCACATGCTCCGGGACTTTGGCAGGCTCCTCTGTCTTAGCATTATCTGCCGGTTGGATATCGTTCCACGGAAGTTTGCAAAGGCCATGCAGACTGAACCATGTACGCCACATGGGGAAGTAATGCAGGGCTTCCGCCTTGGCTTCAAATGTAGGAATCTGGTTATTGACCTGATCCATGAAAATCAACCAGGCCTCATCATGCTGGGCGCCTTTTAGAGCCAAGGCATAACCTCCCTGCTGAGCAAGGGATTCCTTGGTGACATATTCGGAGATCTCCAAGCCTTTGACTTCCATGCCGATATCGTTCAGGAAAGCCGGGTTAGCCCCAAATTGCTCGGCGAAGTAAGCTTTCATGCGACGCACACCCTGCCCGACGATGTGCCCGAAACCTTCACCATTGGCCATCTGATGCAGAAGTTCCAAGGCAGCTTCGGCATTGCCCCATATGAGTTCCAACCCACCTGTCAATTCTTTATTCAGGATCCCTTCCTGGTAGCATTCCATCGCAAAAGCGATCGAATTCCCCAGGCTGATGGTGTCGATGCCATAGGTATCACAATAGAAATTCAACTCCAAGATGGCCGCTGGATCGAAGTTGCCAATGTTCGATCCAAGACCGGCAACAGTCTCGTATTCCGGACCATCTACCATCACTGCCTCGCCCGCATACGGGCCTGTGCGCAGGTGGAAATGATCGACGGCATGGGCACAGGAAAGCGTGCAACCAGCCCAACAACCATCGGGCATGCCCTGCGTAAATGTGGCTTTCCAGACACTCGAATCGATCTTGTGCGCATCCGGATGGGCGCCATAGCGGAAATTGTGAACAGGAAGCAGATCGAAGTGATCCAGGATCTCGACTAAAAAAGGCGTACCTATCCTGCGCATCTGGTTCTGTTTGTCATCCAATTCGGTGATTTCTCGGTTGATCCGGCTCCCTGCTTTTCTTATCAGCGACATGTCTGCAGGATGGTTGCTATCCCCTTTCATTTTACTAAATCGAATCACGATCGCTTTTAGTCTCTTGTCATGGAAGACCCGACCCGCTCCGCCACGACCTGCCTGCTTAATCCGCACCACCCCACGGCGCGGATCATACCAACTGAAATTCAGACTCGAATAGAGGACATGCTCGGCGCCCTGCCCGGCTGAGACGACGGAGATGCTGCGCCGATCGCGTTCATTTTCAGCATACATCTCGGTCAATTGCTCGGAAAGCAGGTGGGTGTTCAAAGCCTCGAAGGGCGCCTCTTCGATCGTGACCCTTCCCTGATCGCCATCGATGACGATGATCACATCCTTCTCGGCTTTGCCTTGAATCTCGAGTGCATCCCAACCAGCGAACTTCAGATAAGGCCCAAAATACCCGCCCACATTGCTATCGATAACCGAGCCTGTCAAGGGCGAAATTGTGACAACGGTCGACTTTCCCGAACCCGGGTAGGCGGTGATACCGCCGATAGGTCCGCCGGCAATCACCAACTCGTTCTGCGGATCATCCCATTTCGTCCCGCCGTCGACGGCATTCCACAGGAGCCAGAGTGCAAAGCCTCGACCGCCGGTGAAGATCCTTTTCATCTCCTCTGTCACCGGTTTCTCTTCAATCCTGTTCTGACTGAGGTTGATATAGAGCGTACGATTGGCATAGCCACGCTCAACGGGACGGAGATCGTATGAGAACTCTGCCAACAGGGTGTGCGCTTGCTTCAATTCCTCGATGGTTGCGGTTGACGTCATTTTGGCTTCCCTCTTCCGTGATGAAATTATCTCATGCCAGATGCCAATTCTTTTGGAAACCCAAATTGCATTTCATCGGCCGTGAAGATCAAAGTCATGTTGATCTAGCGAAGGCGAATTCTCAAGAAACAAGATGAAATCGATCCGTTAATCGGAAAAATTTTTTATGGTATAAAA
Source organism: uncultured Anaerolineaceae bacterium (assembly GCA_964353875.1). Classification (GTDB taxonomy): domain Bacteria; phylum Chloroflexota; class Anaerolineae; order Anaerolineales; family E44-bin32; genus MGNI01. The sequence goes on from CAYGXU010000131.1 coordinate 5,107, forward strand.
ACAGATAGTTCAATATACCGTTAAAACCGTTTTTGCCATTCCCATCAAGTGACGATCATCCTCATCAAATACCCGTTTTTTCGAGTAACAGCCCTCACTGATAACTTTTAATTAGGTCATCAAGTTCATGACCAAACCCGCCGCAAGTTCAAAGGAAATTTCTTTGGCGATATTGGCCATGATTGGCCAATACTTCTTCTTGAAACGAGGGACGATCGCTCGAGCGTTCTCCAAGCCCTTGACGCCCCCTTCTTTGAGCCATCTCTCGATAGTCACCTCCCCTTGTTCGCTGGGGAGCGCGCTGATCTCACGCCGGATCCACATTTCGAAACGTGAAGAAAATAGGGATATCTCCCCCTCCCTCTCTGAGAGGATGCCCCTCTTGGAGAGGGCGATCAGATCTAAGTCCGCGCGCGGATAGAGGCGCGATAGGTTTTCGGTATTGGGGTTGGTTTTCTTCGTCGGTTTCTGAAGATGAAGACCAATTAATACCAGGATGGTGATCTTTTCACTCTCCGAACAATGGGACCAGAGGTAGTTAAAATGCGGATGCGCCTGCTCATCAAAGCTGGTGGTGATAAAGGAATTCAGCCCTTCATCGACTTGCCCTTGCAGCTTCCCATCGACCATGTAATAGCCAGCAATTTGAAGGAAGAAAGGATGGCAACCCCCTAATGCCAGGAGAATCTCCCTTTCTGGCAATGTAAAATCGATCTCTTTACCTCCAACATAAACCTCCATCATCTCGTTCACCTGCTCAAGAGCGAACGGACGCAGGACGATGTTAGCGAAGATGTTGAAGAAAGGCGAACCCTTGATTTCATCTGAATGGCATAAATCAACCAATTCACGACGAGTGGCTGGGATGAGCGCCAGCCCATGATGAATGGCAAGCGCCCTCAACCCGCCGAAGAAATCCGTGCCAAAGTTGGGGTTTTGTGTGACATATTCAAATTCATCCATGAGCAAGATGATATTGAGCCCTTGGGAATTGATCTGCTCGAAGAGATCTTCCAAATCGAAGAGATCGAACGACTCCCGATTTCGTAATTCCTGGATGAGGGGGTCGAGATCTGGACTACAAATCGTACGCGACATCTTGCTCAGAACCCGTTGCCAAAATCGTTGCGGCGTGATGTCAGTCAGTCCCTGGAAGTCGATATACACCAGGCAATAGCGTTCAGGGATCAAGCCTAACTGTGTGGCGACTTCCGCATTGGATAAATGCAGAAGCAAGGAGGTCTTGCCGATCCTCCTCTCACCCACAATCGATGTGCTCTCGACTGCGCTGGATAAGAGGCGACCGGTGATCTGGCGCATCTCTTGCTCACGCCCAATAAATCGCGCCGGATCGCGGATCGGATTTCCGAAGGTAAAGGGATTTGAAGTCATTTGCTCTCCAATTTGAAGATGCCATAAGGAGTGGCGGCGAAAACATTGCTCTCGGAATCAACGACGATCGAATAGACCACAGTTGCTCCCAGCAATCCATCGTTGATTTCCCCCCATGATTGCCCGCCATTGAAGGAGACATAAGCGCCGCCATCGGTCCCCGCATAGAGGATATCAGAATTGTTGGGATTATAAGCGACGGTATTGACAAACATGCTACCCAAGCCATCGTTAATGAATTTCCAGCTCTGGCAACCATCATCACTCATGGATACCCCTTTGCCGCGTGTAGCCAGGATTAATCGATTGCTATCCCCCGGATCGACGGCCAATCGGGAGTAACCCCTAGAATGCAAAACATCTGTGCTTTTACACCTTTCCCATGTCTCTCCATTATCCTCCGATCGGAATGCGTCCACATCGCCGATGGCGTAGACAACATTACCTTGATCATGATCGAAATAAAGCCTGCCATCATAGATACTTTCCATCCCCTGAACGCCTTTCCAGGTGTTCCCACCATCCTTTGAAAGAAAGATATGCGGGCTTTGGCGACCATAGCTTACATACACCCATTGAGATTGCTTCGGATGGGCAGCAATTGCAGTTCTATTGCCATCCATTGGCCAGGGAACCACTTCCCAACTTCGCCCTTGATCGACAGACATTAATAATCCCCTATCCCATGCGAGCCTATAGAAGATTTCTCCGCTACTATCCAAAGCGAAATCCCAGTCCCCGCTATACAAAAGTACCCAACTTAGGCCATTATCCATGGAACGGAGAAGACTACTTCCTCTTTGATCCAAATAGTGAGTAGAGGTATTCAAAGGATCCAAGATAAGCTCTAACAACCCTGCTCCCAAACCATTGTTTCTTTCTTCCCACGTTTCACCTGCATCCTTCGATGCAAAGACACCTCGCCCACCAACGAATAGAACTTGCGAATTTTGAGGAGAAACCGTAATAGCGACAATTCCACCGAAAACAGAAAAATTTCCATCATCGGATCTCCATGTATTGCCACCGTCATTCGTGATCGAGATACCACCTGCAGTTCCACAATAAACGACATCCCCATAGAATGGCGAAACCTCTATGCTTCTACAATGAGTCTCGGAAAGAATCTGCCAGGTACTTCCGCCATCCCTTGAACCGAAGATTCCCTCTTCAGTGGCTACATAAAGGAGATTTCCGCTTTGTTGATCGATTGCGAATGTTTGGTGCAGAATGTCAGAAATCCTGATCTCTGACAATCCAATCCCTTTCCAGGTTAAGCCACCATCCTCCGATTTGAAGATCCCTCCCGGGCAAGATGGATCAGTAGGAGAGAAAGCAAGAATCGCAAAAATCGTTTGCGAATCCATAGGGTGAAACTTCACATTTAGGAAGCATTGTGAAAGTTGTCTTTTGTCATCGATTTTCGTCGGCGTCCATTCTTTCCCACCATTTCTCGTTTCAAATATTCCATTCCTGGCGGTGAAAAGAAGGTGTTGTCTATCTTGAGGATCCATTGCTAATGATGCAGCCTGATCCCATCCGAAATTATCAATTCCGCTATTCACAGC
>CAYGXU010000132.1:0-7869 GCA_964353875.1 uncultured Anaerolineaceae bacterium
CAGTGGTGAAAAGTAGCGGTTCTCCTCCTGACAAAGCTCCAAGGCATTACCAGAAGCAATCTACTTTATGGAAGTGGGGCACTCTGATTTCTGCTTGCGAGGCCGGTTTTTCCGAGAAGATTTACGGTAATCCGCGCCGTGGCTCCCCAGATTGTCTCTCCCTGATAGGGTAGAAAGTAGTACACGAGATCTTTTTGGTCCGTCCCTTCTTTCGTATATTGCATTCTTTGAAGATTGAGCGGATCGGCCAGCCATCCCAATGGCACTCCAAAGACACTGGCAACTTCCCTCTGGTTGATGCTTAAATCATAGGGCCAGGGAATCGTACCGACAACGGGAATGATGCAATAATGGGTAATTGTTAGGTAAGGTTCAAGATAGCCGATAACTTCAACGTCGTTGGCATGAATGCCAACTTCTTCCTCCGCCTCTCGAAGGGCGGCATCGGTAGCGCCTCGATCACCCGGCTCAATCACTCCCCCAGGAAATGAGACTTGCCCCCGGTGTGTTTCCACTGCTTCTGTCCGGCGAGTATAGAGCAAATGCCATGCCTCTTGATGCCAATAAAGAGGAGCAAGTACTGCCGCAGGTTTGGCATTCGCTTCTTGCTCCATAAAAGGCTGGCTTGATTGAAGGCTTTGACGCAAATGATCAATGAGCTCGTGACGCTTCATTTGTCTTAAACAGATGCCTCAATGACGCTACTACAATAATCACAAGTTGCTGTCTGCGCATCAATCCAGGTTACTTCTTGTGGATGGACTGTGCCGCCGCAATAGGGACACTTAACAGGAAGCCTGACATGCCTGGAGGTTTCAGCGCCGCCTGTAAGGCTGAGGCCCATACGAGCCAGTTCTTGATTGATTTCCTCCTCCAGGATGGCACGTTCTTTGTCCAAGCCGAGTTCGCGCAGCTCTTGCAGCACACGTTGGCTGGCAAAGGGCAGGCGTCTTATTTGGCCTATTTTTGCCATCGAGTGCAGTCCACGTCTCAAGCAATCCATGCCATGTTGGTGCTCGCCTGCTCTTAGAAAGGCATTGCCAGCCTGCAGGAAGAGGTGAGGCGCGCGCGGAATGCCTCGGTTGATTGCAGCTTGCGCCAACTCTTCAAAAATCCTTCCCGCATCCTTATATGCGCCTTCTTCTATGAGTTGATGAGCATGTTGCAGGCGTTCCAGCGCAGCTTGCTGGCGAGGATGGATGGGACGAATCGGACGAGGACCAAGCGGTCGCCTTCGGATGATGGGCATGGTTTACTCCTTTTACTGTTTCATGTATATTGCTCAGCAAAATAATCCTCTGGCATGTTTTCTGATTTCTGCTCCTTTGAAAAATCATTGTACATTGCATAAGTGGATGGAGCTTCTTCCTCATGCAATAGGCGGGCAAAGACCAGATATCCTGTATGTGCGACCATACGGTCAACAGGTCGAAGACGTTCCGGTATGACTTTATAGAATCGAATGAGTATTTCACAGACTTCAACATGATTAAAATGGTGACTTTTCAATCCACGTAAAAGCTCAGAAACCTGGTTGCTTGTTGGTAAGATGGCTCCCAAAGTGCCACCATTACACAATGCAGTGCAAACTTGTGGGAGGTAGAGATGCGGCTGAGGCAAGTCGAGAAACAAGGCGTCGACATCCGTCTCTTCAAAACCATCCTCCAGGTCTCGAATCCGGAACTGGACTCGATTTTCAAGCCCCACACGGGCCAGGTTTTGGATGGCGAGTGCCTGCATGTCCTGGCGGCGATCATAAGAGAAGACTCCCCCAGCAGGACCTACCGCCCATGCCAATGCCATCGTAAGCGCACCGGAACCGGTTCCGGCCTCAATAACCCTTTTTCCATGTCCGATGGAGAGTCGTAAAAGTATATAGCCGATATCTTTGGGGAAGATGATTTGTGATTTCCGGCGGATATAAAGGACAAGATCGTGGAGACTTGGTTCTAGGAAAAGAAAGGGTTTGCCGATATGACTTACAATGGAAGAGCCCCATGGCAAACCAACCAAATCATTATGTCGAATGATCCCGCGATGGGTTTGCAGTTCCCTCATAGGATCGATAAGGAAGATGAATTTTTTCTCCCCCGTGATCAACATGGCCAGATCACCGACTTGCGCTCGCTTCAAGCTGCCCTCCCTTGTTTATGGTCAGACTCAATTCTAGGTCTCTCCGGCAGAATGGTCAATCGGTCTTCATGAGGCACTTTCTGGCGATAATACGGAAAACGATTGCTCGAGGTTGCTTAATAAAATCAATTGTAGGGGCGAACCCAAACTGCTCAAGTTCTTGCTGTATGCGTTGTTTGAATTTTCTATTTGTCGGGATATCCTCGCCCGTAATTCGGTACAAGACCGAGGCAAGTCTATCCAGGATGTAGAGAGGGTCGAATTTGCCCCTCCTCTGCCCCGTAATTTGAATGATACCCGGAATAATGATCAGCAGCCCTTCAGGTTTTAAAGAGCGCCAGGCTTCCTGATACGTTCCTCGATCAAAAATGTATTCACTGGGGAAGGTGGAGTATATGGCATCGAAAAATGAACAGGGGAAGGGAAGCGCCTGAGTACGCGCTCGGACGATCCGGACGGGCAAGTTAGCCTTGTGTAATCTTTGGGAAGCAATACGAGACATCTGTTTGGAAGCGTCCACCCCGATGACGTAACGACCTTCTGAAGACAAGGAGAAAATAAGATGACCTGGGCCATGGCCAAGTTCAAGCACAATTCCAGGCGGGAGGGCTTCAACAGCAGCTTGCTGCCAAATCCACCATTGTCCGACTGAAGTTATCCAGGCAACCAGATCGTAGGCCCAAGCAATGGTCGTATACAAGTGTTTGAGAAAGAAACGAACGAAGTCCCGGATGAGATGAATGAGCAATCGACGAATCATGGAAACATTAGTTAATAATCGTGACTAGTCAGCATTTCAAGTCAGAATGCAGAGGGATGTCATGCTGCATTGATTGGACCAATATCTTCTAACCATCTATTTAGTGCAATCGCTTGATGGATACAAAGAAAACAACCTGAAAAGAATCGATCCCATATGTAATAATAAGCCCTAGGGTACAAACAGATCGAGGCGAGATGGCAGAATCTCGTATTTGAACTCGTTGCCTGCCTCACACCGGATTTCACCATCCACTTGTAATGGCGTGGGCTCTATGGAAGATATTTTCAGCATACAGGTATGGTGTTGATGAATGGCAGGGTCATTGACATAATCACCACTCATCGCTCTCGGGAGTAGAGTAAGCATTTTCCAGCGAGTAGGGGCATATCCATAAACAAAGGTCAATTTTCCATCGGTAGGATCAGCAGCAGGAGCCATCCGGAATAATCCACCCGTCACAGGGTTATTTCCTACAGAGACCAAGCTGACCGGTCCCTCGTAGGATCCGTCATCCCACTCGAGCGACATTTGCCATCGCGGGCCACTCAGGATTGCCCGTAAAGCTGCAACCAGATAACGGATCATGCCCTGTAACCTGACCATGCGGATGTTGTAAATAGTCACCACCGGTTCTAATCCGACAGCAGAATTATTGCTGAAGACCCATTGGTTAACCTTCCCCAGATCGATCCGTTTTTGTTTTCCGCCTGCAATAGCATTCGCCGCGCCAGGTAAGTCCAGAGGGAGTTGCAAATTGGTCATGACATCGTTGGCTGTTCCGAGAGGGAGTAGCCCAACCGGACCAAGGATGCCTTCCGGGTTGGCGAGGTACAGCCCGTTGATTATTTCACCTATCGTCCCATCGCCTCCGGCGATGATGATAGGCGAATAGCCCTCAAGAGCGGCATTTTTTGCTAACTCGACAGCATGTCCAGGCCCTTCAGTCTGACAGAGGTCATAGGTTATCCCCGCGTTTTTTAATGCTGTTTCTGCCTCTTCTTTTTTACTAAGTGCTTTCCAACGTCCAGCGTAGGGATTTAGGATGACTTTCGCGGTCATATTTTCACCTCAAATAGGGGAGAAATGGTGTGGCCAAGCCCAACACAGAGCAAACCCCGAATTGTCCGTTACACTAGTGACCAATACAGACGATGCCAGGGCGTGTTCGAGATGAGGGGCTTTCAGAAATATCGGGATTAGGGTTCCAATGATTACAGCAATTACCATGCTGCTAATTAGTGCCAGCCCTAATATCAATCCGAGATACGGATTGCCTTTCCATAGGAAGACGCCCAAACTTGCCACCGCACCTACTGCAATTCCGGCGATAAAACCAACGATGATTTGTTTGAGAAGGGGGCTGAAGGCCTCTTTAGCGGTGATATCCCCTAAGGGCTTCGCGCGGACGATCATCGCCAGACTCTGCGTAGCGGCGTTGCCTCCTATCCGAGCAACGACAGATTGAAATATAGCCAAAATAGCGACTTCTGAAAATATTCCCTCAAAGAAGGAGATCACCCAAGCTGTTAAGAAGGTTGGTGCAGTATTCGGGCAAAGCCAAGGAAGACGTCGGCGAACCGATAATCTCACTGGGTTGTCGATTCGTCGATCGGCATCCTCTACATGGTCAGCTTCAAGGGCAGACCGTATCGTTTTCAAGGTGAGATCGATTTGCGATGGTTCCACGTTTGGATCCCTTTAAAAGCAATGCTCAGACCATGTCGGTCACGTCAACTCCGACTTCTCTCAGCCACTTTGATGCACGACGAATCTCTTGCTCCTCACCCGTCATTTCTATTTCAACCCATCCTTCCTCGTGCGTAATTTGTGCTTGGATGATGTTGACTGAGACTTCAAAATCAAGGATGATTTGATTGATGATAGGACGTCGTAACAAAAAAGGCGGGTAATTCAAACGGAGAGCACGTGTAGGCATAACTCCCTCATTTCTGTGAGATTCACCCGGTGAGAAAAAATGACACCCGCTCAGAGGTTGGATTTTAACATCCGAGCTGGTTGGCGTCAAAGTATTTTCGTAGCGGAAGGTATTAACTTTGCCCGAGCTTTACTTCCGATGATGAAAATGTTTCCATATAGGAGCGGACTTCTTTCAATAAACACAATGAATTTTGGAAAGCCTCTGGTCATGAAATTGGCATTGTGAACCATTCGCAGGGTTAGTTATATAAAACCTCCGCTAAAGTTCTTCAATTTGAATCACAAGGATGAGCTTTGGATATCTAACTTCTCCTGCGTCCAATGCCACCGATCAGACTGACATAGTAGAGCAATTGCAATAAAGAAGTGGCGAGTGCAGCCACATAGGTGAAAGCAGCCGCCGATAGAACCGCATTGACGCCCTTTTGCTCCTCGGCTGAACTCACCAGGCCAGTTTCGTTGAGAAGCTTCTTTGCTCGGGCAGAAGCGTTTAACTCGACGGGGATAGTAGCCAATGCGAAGATAGTTCCTAGGGCAAAAGCACCGACGCCAATCCAGGCCAGTTGGGTGCCGAATGCGCTTCGGAGAAACAGTCCTAAGAAAATGAATATCCATCCCATAAAAGAGCCAATGTTTACCGCGGGCACGAGTGCGGCTCGCAAGCGGAGGGGAAAGTAGTCAGCGCGGTCTTGATCGGCGTGTCCGATTTCATGGGCAGCAACCGCTAATGAGGCGACAGATTGACCTTGACCGATAGGCGCCGAGAGGCGTAAAGTGCCGCTTCGAGGGTCATAATGGTCATTTAATTTGCCCGGGATGCCTTCGATCGAGACATTGTAGAGATTGCCATAATTGAGCAATTGGCGTGCTGCTTCAGCGCCAGTGACCCCTCGGTGATTGCGAACTTGGCTCCATTTTCGATAGGTGGAGCTCACCCACATTTGTGCCAACATCACCAGCAAGAAGGCTGGGATCATATATATGAAGTAACTTGCATTATAGAGAAACATCATTCAAATCCTTTCCTTGATATTACTCACACATTCTTTGCATGGCTCAGCGTGGTTTCATCAAAACTTCGATCGCTTTTTCTAACTGCGGATCTTCTCCTGCCTGGAGATCATCTTCGGTCATAGGAACATCAATATCAGGTATTAATCCAATCTCACTTATTTGGTGGTTATCCGGGGTAAACCAGCGCGCGACAGTGACCCGGATTGCTCCGTTATTATTCTGCAGCGGAACCCAATTCTGGACAGAACCTTTTCCGAAGGATGTCTCGCCAATCAATTGACCTCGTTGGTAGTCCTGAATAGCAGCAGCCACGATCTCTGAGGCGGATGCGGATCCGGCGTTGATCAACACAACCATGGGCACCTTGGTCGCCAACCCGCCACTCTGCACTTCATAAATCTGCTCCCGCCCATCGCCAAACCGTTCTGTGAGCGCGATGCCCTCTGAGAGAAATTCAGAGACTACCTCCACAGCAGTATTTAAGAACCCACCCGGATTCCCACGTAGATCGAGGATGAGACCAGGTGTGTTGGATTTAATCAACTGCTTCAATGTACGACGAAGGTCCTTGGTGGTATTCGTGCCAAAGTCATAAATTCGAATATAGACGATCCCCTCTTCCAAAACTTCACTCTCAACTGTCGGAATATTGATCTTTGCTCGGACGAGCTCGTATTCCAAAGGTTCGACAACGCCTTCGCGACGTATCGTAAGGGTGACATTTGTTCCTGCTGGCCCGAGTATGCGCCGAATAACGAGGTTCCCATCAATTCCGGTCATATCCTCGCCGTTGACAGCGATGACCTGATCCCCGGGCAGCAGTCCCACTTCCTCAGCCGGTGAACCAGGCATTGTGGAAATAACCGTTAAATATTCCAGGGTGGCATCGACCCAGACACCGATACCCTCATATTCGCCCTCTAGCCGTGTGTTCGCCTGCTCATATTGATCAGGATCCATGTAGGAAGAATGGGGATCACCCAATGAATCCATCATGCCTCGAATTGCTCCCTGCATGAGCTCAACATCATTCAGAGGCTGATCGACAAATTCCTCATGGACAATGTCCCAGGCTTCCCAGAAAGGTTTAAAGAGCTCTTCCATCGTTTCCGGAGGTACTGCCGTTGTGGAAGATAGCTGTCCATCGATCTCAGTGGATGGGAATAAAAAGGAAAGTAGCCCATCCGTACCGTTTATCAGGGTGGGCAGGGCAGCACCGAGAACAACACCTGAGAAAAATAGACCACTCGCAAAAACAGCGGCCAAGAAAGCGCCGATAACAATTTTCACAGTCTTTGAATTCATCCATACCCTTCCTTAGCAAGGTGAATTAAATTCTATGAAACCATATCACAAAATTATAAGAATTGCATGAATGATGCGGGTGCAAAATCTACCTATCCCTAAATACCTTCCCTAAAGGGAAGGGACTTTAAAGTCCCTCCCTTTAGGGAGGGGTTGGGGTGGGTAAATTGGATGATGTCTATATACTCATGACTCCCCTGAAATAATCCAGGCTGCATATAAGGAGTAGGGCTTTCTCGAACATTAACATCGCGAAAATCGCACTTTGAGAAAAGCACAAAAAAATGCAAGGGCATCTTCAAGGATTTCTTTTGTCTTCTTCGCTATTGCTTTTGCCTTTCTTTGGTCTTCCCTCAACCTCTCCTCATACCTATGAATACGACGTATATTTGTCATCTGCGCAGAGCCGATCACCATCACGCTCCCGCGATGCCTGCCATGCATAGGAAGTTTGCCATTCCTGAAAGGATGCTTCACAGAGCGCATGGTGGATTCGACTGCAGCCCGCAAACTCTTTCCTTCCTCCGCGGCTTACTCGCAACACCTACGTCGTAAGGCAAGGTCGATTTCACACTGTGAAAATTGCAAAACATGTTCAGGTTTTCGCTTGAGTAGCTTTGTAGGGCACTGAATATGTGGCATGTGGACGAAGCCCTCACACCGGCTATCCCCCTATTTCCAGACAAAGGCTGTTTTTTTAAAGGGATTTGTAAGTG
>CAYGXU010000133.1:0-7808 GCA_964353875.1 uncultured Anaerolineaceae bacterium
AGAGGGGGGTTATAGGCGAATCGGGATGAAAGATGATATGGCTGAGCAGTTACCTCCTTTTTAGGAAGGAGCAGCCGCGTTTCACGTGAGGTTTATGCAGTCGGCTGGGCAAGTAATCCATTTCATTTTTGGTGCGCTACTTGGATCGCGTCCAATTGACCAGGATCAGATTTTCCTTGCAACTCTCTTTGGTGGTCAAATAAACCCTGGATGACAATGGGTTTCCGGCAGGATCGATGAGCTCGATCCAAACCAGATTTTCACTGGCGATAGGGCCATCGCTGAGTTTGAATTCATATCCGCCCTCGCCATAACCGGGCGCTGAGCCCGGCAGACTCAGGAGGTCCAATATTTTTCCCGACAGTTGACCGCCGAGATGGATCCAGACATCGATAGCGGGATCCTCCTCATAGTCCAACACCTGACCCGCAATACCCATCCATTGGCATCCGAGGCTATTGAGGAAATTTTCGGTATAGGTGGGTGTACCTGTCTGAAGATTATAGGGCAGGGCCGTGGGGATGGGCGAGACCACCGGGAGCGTGTTCGTTGGTGGTGGGGTGGTGGGAGTCGGAGTCCGTGTGCTGGTTGGTTCGATGGTGGCAGTCCAGGTCGGAGGTAAGACAGCGACGATTGTTCCTGTGGATTGGATTGGAACTGGGGAACTATTGATCTGTCGCGGAGGGAAGGGGTTAAAAGGTAAATTGGGGTTCATATAAATGGCAACAAATACCCCACCGATCATCACGGTGAGAAGAAGTGTTCCGATCGTGAGTAAATTCAGGAATGTATCGGAACAGCCGCTGCGTGAATCTTTGCTCCCCTTGCTCATTCTATTTGCCTCCACCCCATGTTATTCGAAAACAGTAAGAATATGAATTTCCGATTTCTCCCATTGACTCGCAAGCCAATTTTCCACTGTTTGCTCTTGTTTCGCAAGGATCGCTTCCCGAGGAAGGAGACGTTCCTCTAACTCGATTAATTGTACGATGTGAAAGCCAAGTTCACTAGCAACAACATCGCTAATCTGACCAGGTTGGAGGGAGAAGATAACCTCCTCCAAAGCCGGGATGGTTAAGGTTCCCTGCGCGAACCAGCCAAGATCCCCTCCCGCAGGACGAGTGCTGGGATCTAACGAGAAAAGTTGCGCTAATTCGGCAAATTCGGTCCCTGCATGAAGTTGAGCCAGGATTTGCTCTGCCTCTTCTGGCGACGCTACAAGGATATGCCTTGCGTGCGCCTGCAGCGCGCTTTCAGGGACTGTTTCGATCAGCTTTTGTATCATCTTACTCGCAAGCATCTCCTCTTTTAGCGCACTTCGGAAGGTATCTGCCGAGTAAAAATTCTCCTGCAACCATTGTTGCATATTCGAATCGCCTACTTCTGAGGATAATGTATTCAACTTCTCATTCAGCACATTCTCCTCAACCGTCAATCCCTGCGCACGCGCGGCTTGGGCAAGAAGGCAACGGTCGATTAGAGTTCTTAAAACCAACTCTCGATTCGCTGTATCCGTTGCAAACTCGGTGCCACGAGCAGCTTTGGCGCGCTCGAGTTCCATCTCATAATCAAAAAGGAGAATCGGCTCGCCGTTCACAATCGCGGCCAGAGGGATAGGGGTCATGGTAGGAGGGGGTATTGTTGGCGTTTCCGTTGCAGTTGGGGAGGAGGTTGTTTCTACAACACAACTCGAAAGGAAAATAATCAGCATCGAAAGAAACAGTATGGGAGAGTGTGCTCGCATTTTTATTGCGATTATAACCCTTATTCAAGGGAACGCATGAGAACGAACTTGGATTTTATCCGGCAGGGGCGCGGGAGGGTGATTCTGACTGAGGTGTAGTGATTCCGCTTCAACCAAGGCGTATTATCTCTTGGTGCTGGTGGTCCTAAGAGCGGAATGGTCTATAGGAGAGGAAGGGTTTTCATTCCGAAGTGCAAAATCGGATGATGATCATCGAAGAGGATGGTCTATTGTAGTTCACATATCCGCAATGAGGACAATAATCATCGGGCGACGTTTAATTTCGGCGTAGAAAAACTTGGCGAGATCCTTCTCGATACGCGCTTTGAGATCCTCACGATCCACGTTTTTGACGAGCGACCGGACCCGAGCAAGCGCCTGTTCAAAGAGTTCCTCTGCCTCACGGAGAAAGACAAAACCTTTTGAGACGATCTCGGGGCTGCGAACCAATTGGCCAGTTTTTCGATTGAAGGTCAGGTGGATGACAACGAATCCGTCACGAGCCAATGCTTCCCGCTCTCGCATCACTTGAGGGCCAATGTCCCCAACTCCAGAACCATCCACAAAGACATATCCTCCGGGGATGCGTTCACCGATCCGCAGCTTCCCGTTGGAAAACTCAATCATGGTGCCATTTTCAACAACAGCAATCTGATCTGGAACGATGCCGATCTCACGCGCCAGGGCAGCATGTTGTTTAAGATGGCGCAATTCGCCATGAATAGGGATGAAGTGTTTCGGCCGGACCAGTTGGAGCATCATCTTCATCTCCTCCTGGCTGGCATGACCTGAGACATGAACCGGTGCGATGGCGTCATAAATCACCTCAGCACCGCGTTGGAAGAGACGGTTGATTGTGCGATGCACCATTTCCTCGTTGCCAGGAATGGGGTGGGAGGAAAGAATCACAGTGTCGCCCGAGATCAAATCAAATTGCCGGTTGGTTCCTGTCGATAATCTCCCCAAGATAGAGGAAGGCTCACCCTGCGTTCCCGTACACATGAGAACGACTCGCTGAGGTTTCATCTCCAGAGCTTGTTCTATGGGCACGATGAGTTCATCAGGGATCTCCAGATAACCTAATTTACGGGCAATTTTTTCGTTCTCGATCATGCTGGTGCCGACGAAGGCCATCACCCGGTTGTGACGTTGAGCAGCATCTGCCACTTGAGCCATGCGCGAAATCAAGGAGGCGAAGGTGCCAATAATGACGCGACCCTTGGCCTGACGGAAGACGGCGTCGAAGGCGGGATCAATCACCGTCTCAGAAGGGGTCCATCCGGGTTTATCTGAATTGGTTGAATCGGATAGGAGGGCAAGCACGCCACGCCCCCCAAACTCCGCCAGCTTGGCGAAATCGGTAGGCCAGCCGTCGACAGGTGTATGATCAAATTTAAAGTCGCCTGAATGAACAATGAGTCCAGCGGGAGTGTTGATGCCCAGCCCCACGCCATCCGGGATTGAATGACTCACATGGAAGAGTTCAAGCGTGAAGGGACCAATTTGGATTTGATCCCCGGCTTTTGCCGTTTTTAAATTGACATTGTCCGTTAGACCGCCACGTCGTAGTTTCACCTCGAGCAGACCGCGGGTCAGTGAGGTGGCAAAAATGGGAACCTGGAACTCCTGTACGACATGACGAATCGCACCAGTGTGATCTTCATGACCATGGGTGACGATGATGCCGCGCACTTTAGATCGCTTTTCGATGAGGTACCCGAAATCGGGGATGATGTAATCGATTCCCAACATATCATTCTCAGGGAACATGATCCCAGTGTCGATAATGAGAATGTTATCCCCATACTCGATAGACATCATGTTCTTGCCAACCTCTCCTAGGCCGCCAAGTGGGACGATTCTGAGTGCTCTATTTGCCATACTCAATCCTTCAGTCTTACATGGAGGTGATCTTGAATAACCATAACAAAACGAAGCCCCGTCGGCAAGCCAGCCATTCGGGGCTTGGGCTTGAACAATGAATTCATGTGGATATCAATTCAGACGAGAAACGTCGATCGCTTGTGGTCCGTTTGCGGTTTCCTTAAGGAAGAACTCCACTAGTTCACCCTGTAATAGGAGAGGCACATCCCATCCAGAGAGCGCGGAATAGTGTACAAACACTTCCTCGCCATCCTTGGCATCGATGTACCCAAATCCCTTTGAACCATCAAACCAACGGACCACACCAGTGGTGCGTTTTGCCACAGAACCTCGCCTCCGCTCCTTACTAACTGAAAATGAATTCTATCATGCACAATGCGGAGGGTCAATTCGAGTGCATTCTAAAGAATATTCCATCTTGTATTCCTGCGCTGAGAGTTGTGGCGCACCACCCCATAAATCAACACCAAAGGTTTTATGCAACATCAAATGGAATACACCCGCACAAATGAAAGTATGCTTATTCTGATTGTGCGAAGCGCGGTTCCTGAACTCCGAAAATGAGCATTAACATTGCCATGAGATTGAGTGTCGCACTTATGGCGAAGAGTGACGAGAAACTGGTGCTGGCGAGCAAGGCACCAAGCATGGGTGCGAAAGCCGCTATGATCCCAGAGCTTGAGCTCACAATCCCCGCATAGGTTGGGAGTCGTTTAGGCTCGGCGAATTCCAATACCATCAGAAGACCTGAGACGGTTAACCCGCCATTGGCCAGTCCTAGAAGAAGAAAAACGATATGATAGTAGTCGGGATTGGGGGCAATCAATGCCAGGAAGAAAGCCAGACTGTAGGAAAGCGCAGACAACTCGAGGGTCAGTTTGTGCCCCTTGCGATCGGCGAGAAGTCCCAGGAGAAGCGTACCGACTCCCTGGCTGAGGAGTTGGAACGCCGTATAAAGTCCTACGGTGCTGTCATTGACCGACCAGATTCGAATGGCAGATAAAGTTATAAAACCCAATCCCATACTGCCAAGTGTCAACAACGAACGGGCGATTAAGAAGCGGCGGAAATTATGCTTATGGCGAAAGATATCGGGTAGACTGCTGAGGAACTCTCTTTGTGTCCTCTGAGAGGGAGGGCTTGGATAGACAGGTTCACGCGTCAAGGCAAGGAAACCCAAAGAAAGGAAAACAAATCCCGTAGCCAATATGAAGATGATGAGAAAGTTGTTAGGAAATGAGCGGGTGGATAAAACCCAGGTGCTTAAACCGGCCCCAGCAACGCCCATCCCTGTCCCGATAAAGGAACTGATGCCCAAGAAGCGCCCGCGTCTTTCAACAGGAAAACAACGGGCAATCAGGTCCTGCCAGCCGGTTGCGATCATCCCCGATCCAAATCCCCACCATCCATATCCGATGAGAAAGACAACGAGAGCCAGGTCATAACTGCGATGGGTGAGATAGGCAGAGAGGATGAGGAGACAAAGCGGTAAACGTTCAAGGAAGAAACCCAGCTTGACGACGATGGGTTTTTTCAGGGGCAACTGCTCGATCAGATTGGCTGTGAATAGCTGGGGTAAGTACCACGCTCCCTGTGCCAAAAATGCGGCAATTCCAATGGGAATCGGGCTGGGAGTCAGTTTGCTGATGAAAAGGGGCACAATGGTTGAGCCGGAAATGAGACTCACCGCCAGGAAAAAGGAGGCCGCTTCCAACGTATTGACAGTAAAATTCCAACGATAATGCCGCTCGACCTCTTGGGCGAATTCGGCTTCACTATGATCAGGTGTTGGGTGATCAGCTTGAAGCCATTGTCGAAAAACCAGACCTAGTCGTTCTCGGAAAATGGACCCGAAAGACATGCTGACGAGTAGCCCTCTCTAATAATGGACTCAAGATCAAGGCAAGGTAAGGCAGAGAAAACCGTTAGCAGGTACATGAGAATAAACTGGGATATGAGCTAGATCCTGTTCTAAGAGATCATATTTTAGATCGATAGCAGGAAGATACCAGTAACCTAATCATCCAGACGTTGGACATTGAACCTGAGATCGATTGACTATGTTCGGAAATCATAAGCGGTATTGGCATAAGCTTCAAGGAGAAATTATTAACAGGATCCGTTGATCCCCCCTTCCAGGTTGAAGTCACCGTGCAAGCGAATTCTATGATCCTTCGTAAGGAAGATGGTTTAGCGTGGTTTATTGTTGCTGGAACGATAGACTGAATGGTACAGCCAATTTCCAAATGAAGGGTGTCGTCTCTACTCATTGGAGTAAAGGATGCGCGCTTCCTGTGACGATCGGGTAAAATCGCGGCAGGTAATGAGCTTGCGTTTTTCAATTGTAAATTTCAGGATGCGGTACTATCAGGTTTGGTTTATGGATTCAACGTGCGTGTATCACCAATTGTCAACAGTTCTCAGTGGTAGCATTTTGCGCCGCATTGTGCTTCCGCATCTGTACGCTCAACAATGCTTATCTTTCTAGCTAAACTATTCTGTCTCGAAATGATAGAGAAGGTGACCCCCATGAATGAAACCAGGAAAATCTATGAGGACATTCTTCAGCCCTATGAAAAAGGCCCTGATCAATTGGAAGAAGCCATTGCTGGTTTGGGTGAATCGGACCTCGATCTCGCTCGAAGTCCTGATTCTTGGACTATTCGACAACTCGTCCACCATATTGTTGACGGGGATGACCTATGGAAGGTACATATTAAAGCCGCTCTTGGAAACGGCCAGGGTGTCTTCAATTTGATGTGGTATTGGGAAATCCCGCAAGATTTGTGGGTGCAGAAATGGAATTATGCCGATCGGGAAATCAAGCCCTCATTAGTCCTTTTTCGCGCCAACCGGCAACATGTTGTCCAGTTGATTGAACGGATACCCGATGCGTGCGAACGATCGATTTGTATCCAATGGCCAAATGGTCAAAAGGAACAGTGCAGCGTTGGTTCCACGCTTAGGATGCAGGCGGGACATACGATTGGTCATATAGGGGACATTCTGGCCATTCGGCGCATTCATCGCCTTTAAAACGTTGTGCCATTAGGTCGAATTCACGCTATGTTCCTCTTCTGGGAACTCGATACATACTTTCTGGATGGTCAGGATGTTATGAAGTGTGGACATTGAACGATGCATTCTTTATAGTGGATTTCTGATCCATAGGCGGGATGCTCTTCAGAAAGTAAATTGCCTTCCATTGAATCGGCGGATAAGCCCTTTACGGAAATGATCACAACGATGAGGGCCATTCAGCATTTTGAATAGAAGCTGATAGAATCTTTGCGGCTGTCTATGGGGTGCCATCGGGGAAAGGGATGAGATCACTCAAGGAGTATTGAACTTATGCCAACTGTTGAACAGGCGTGTGCCTGGTATGATCCTCAAGATCCAGTCCATGGTTTTGATCATGTAATGCGGGTGCTGCGATTGGTCGAACGGATTGGAGAGGAGATGAGCGCCGATATGGAGATTCTCCGCGCAGCAGCCCTGTTGCATGACGCAGCCGATGCGGCTCCATGTGAAGGCGGCGGCCGTTCGATCCATGAGCATCGTTCAGCGGTATTTGCGGGTCGAATTCTTCAAGCTGAGGGTTGGGACGAGGATCGTATCCAGGCTGTTCAGCATTGCATCCGCAGTCATCGTTACCGCGGTGATGAGAGACCAGTAACGATCGAAGCGAAGATTTTATTCGACGCTGACAAGCTGGATGTGGTTGGAGCTTTTGGTGTAGCGCGTACAATCGGTTATGCCTTACAAGCTGGTCAGCCAGTTTTTGCAGAGCCCTCGCAGCGATTCATGACAACAGGTACTTCCGAAGAGGGCGAGTCTCATAGCGCCTACCATGAGTATAATTTTAAACTACGGCGCGTGAAGGATCGTCTCCACACGGAAATTGCGAAACGAATCGCAGAAAGACGAAACGAGGTTTTAACAGAGTTCTTTGAGCAATTGGCTGCTGAGGCGCGTGGTGAGGGATGAGAGCCAACAAGATGACCGAATTTTTATGAAGCTGAAATGACTTGCCTCAGTGTGCTTGCCGCTCGATCTTGATCGGGTTATTTATGTGTGGTTGTTGTCCATTCAAACGGTCAATGAGTCATTTTTTCTCTCCGCTAGAACTCCTGGCATCCAAACGCATAATAGTTTGTGAAGTATTGTGAAAGGTGGGATA
>CAYGXU010000134.1:0-7777 GCA_964353875.1 uncultured Anaerolineaceae bacterium
TGAACCAGCGCCACATATGGGCATGACGACTACCATCATCTTCATCACGCCTTTCGTCGATGATGCCGCCGATTTGCCTCTCGCCGATACGATTGCTCGTGCGCAAGAAACCGGGATAATTATCCATACTGTTTTGGTAGGACCTGAGGAGATCTTGGGGTATCCTCAAATAGAGAATCTACGCCTTCTCTCGGAGGCGACCGGCGGGCAAATGTTCCTCTTCAACCCGGAAGAGGGTTTGGTTCCGTATTTGGAACCTATCCTCACACAGAGAACACTCTATGAACTAAGCTACAGATCCCGGGCAAACAATTCTGGCTCCCATGAAATCCAAGTCCGTGTTGTCACCGATGACTTGAATGTCATCTCCAACTCTTCTCAATATCAAATTGAAGTTCTCCCTCCCGAAGTGGTCTTCATTCAACCGCCGAACACGATCACGCGCCACACGGAGGATCCATCGCTTGAACCTGAAAGCATACCGCCTCTTAATTCCAACTTGAAGGTCTTGATCAGCTTTCCGGATGGGCATCCCCGTTCCATTGTCTCCAGTTCACTAAGCGTTGATGGACAGATCGTATCCACTCAGGTTGAATCGCCCTTCGATGCTTTTGTCTGGGACATCAGTTCTTATCAAGAGACTGGCACCCACCTTCTACAAGTTGCTGTTGAGGATGACCTTGGTCTTCAGGGTGAGAGCATCGAAATCCCAGTGACCATCGATGTTTCCTTTCCAAAAAGCGGAATAACCCTTATTCAACCAGCTCTGGCTACTATCGGTGTGATAGTGGTTGTGCTCATCATGGGAGTTGCATTTGGATTCGGGATTGTTTCCCTCGGTCGAAGGCGTCGAATGAAGAGCACACCCTTCAGTCAAACTGCAATGAAAAAAAACGAGCGACGCCCGCGAGCAAGCCTTCGGAAGCCGGATCGCTCCGATGTTGAGGCGATATTGAATCCTATTCAGTATGAAACGCCAACGGTTACTCTGGTTGGGACTGACATCTTACTCGGAAGGGATGGAGCATTGTCTGCTATCTATCTGGATGATCCCTCCCTAAGTCCTGTACATGCTCGTTTCGTTCGTCTTGCCAATGGCGATTATATCCTTCGTGACCAGGATTCTATTGCAGGAACATGGGTGAATTACCAACCTGTCACGGAGAAGGGTCAGGTTCTTCATCATGGCGACATTATCCATCTTGGCCGAATCGCATTTCGATTTGAACTGATGGATCCGCCGCCGGCGCGGGAAATTCATCTTCGTCCATTCAATCCCTTTAGTTTCCCAGTCACAACCGAGAACAAGACACAGGAGACGGACTCATGATCCAAGGTCAGCACCCTCATCTCCACATCAGTGCCTTATCCCATCCCGGCGAGAAACGGAAACGGAATGAGGACAATTATCGGATTCTGGCCTACCAACAAAAACGCAATTCCATGCCCATCGTACTGGCTGTGCTCGCGGATGGCATCGGTGGACATCAAGCAGGGGAGGTCGCCTCAAAACTGACCGTGGAGACCACTATCGAGAAATTGTCGGGCGAGGAACTCAATGACCCTATCCAGCAACTTCGTTCCGCTGTTCACCACGTAGGATCCTTGGTAGTCAAGACCTCGCTCGAATCGTCTGAGTATTATGGCATGGGATCCACGGTCGCTATCGCATGGGTCATCGATAATAAACTCTACACTGCCCATGTCGGTGATAGCCGTATCTACCTTTTACGCAACGGTCAAATCCATCAAATCAGCACCGATCACACCTGGATTCAGGATGCGATCGCCCACGAGGTTATCCGCCCTGAAGATGCCCATAACCACCCACGTGCGCACATCCTTCAAAGAGCCATCGGATCACCCGAACCGCCCGAAGCTGATTTACGTCTGCGTCTTTCGGAACATGAAAGTGACCAACAAAGCGAATCCAACCAAGGGCTGAAATTGGTCCGAGGAGATCAGCTCCTTCTTTGCAGTGATGGGCTCACTGATTTGGTTAACGACAAAGAGATCCAATCTGCATTACAGAGCCAGCATCCACAAGAAGCGGTTCAGGCACTTGTTGCCCTTGCGCGAGCGCGGGGCGGTCATGACAACATCACCGTCATCATCCTTGCTGTTCCGGAGAAGTGGCCTCATACAAACAAAAACCTGGTAAGGAAGATGATCCTTCTCACGGCGCTTTTTTTGCTCATTCTTTCCCTGATCGCTGTTACCACAGCCTACATAATCGGATGGCATCCATCCTTTTCCTGGATCAACACTCTCTTTCCGGCCTCCAATCCTGCAATCAATGAGAGCACTGAAGTGCCCGATGCGACCTCCAACAAAACTTCCCATCCTGTTTCAACAAAAACCATGACCCCCTCTTCGGATATGATCGATAGCGCAACCGCAACCTTCATTGCAACCCCTCTCCCGACATCTGATGTGGATAACAACCCATAATAAACTCAGCATATTCTGAGGCTGAATCATCTTCTTCCGCTTCGCATCCAGACCCCCTCTTTACACCGGAAAGACCTTTCTTTTAACGTTCTTAAGTCCAAATAGAGGTTAAAATAAAAATCGTCTGCTGAATTTAAAATCCTATCAACCAATTGCAGCCTGGAGTGCGACACTGTACAATAAAATCATGCCCACGACATTCGAAGCAGATGTCGCTCTAATACATATCTCCAGCGGGAGCAGTCGAAGCACACCTCCTCCCGGGACGATTGCACAATCAGCGCCTCGCCGTGCAGCGCGTGCACGGACCAACGATCTCCTTTTCGTAAGCTTGAGCTTGACCCCGACGCGAGCTGCACCACCCGGGCTTATCGCTCATTTAGCCCAAATGAGCGCAGATGCCTACTACGGCACCTCAGGGAGTGTTACTCTAGGTCTGCGCGCGGCTGCCAATGCAATCAACGATCACCTCCTTGCTGCCAATCAAGATGAGTCAGGCGGTTCTCGCCTGCAAGCGAGGCTCATCATGGCTGTCCTGCGGGCTGATAATTTCTATATCGCTCAATGTGGTATTGGACAGTCAATTCTGATTCGTCCGAACCAAGTCACTCGACTCATCTCAGAAGAGGCTTCGCAACGACCTCTGGGAGTTACTTACTCCCCCTTTCTGCGTTTCTTTCATCTTGAAGTACAAACGGGCGATCTTCTCATCTTGACCACTGAAGATCCTCCTGGCTGGTCAGAGCCAACCCTCGCACAATTGGCGGGATTGAATCCTATACAGGCCTTAGAACGGATCCTCCCAGAGATGAAGAGAGATATGACCGGGATGATCGTTGGGATTGCCTCTCCGGGAGAAGAGATTCATTCCTCACCAAAGCCGCTGGATGTGCCTCGTAGTGGGGTGTCCGTGCCAAGCCCGTCGGTTCAAAGGAGAGCGAGTCATCGGTCATCAGAGAAACCAGCGATCGCGAAAAGGCCTTCGAACTTCAACCGTTTCTTGTTAGGTTTCTCAGGGGGAGTTCGATCATCACTGTCAACGATCAGCTTCTCTATGGCTAAAACCATTGCTCGGCTTTCACCGGGACTCTCCGAACCTGTTTCCGGCATGTATTCCCCGAAAATATTGGCCCTCACAGCGATTTTGGTCCCTCTTTTTATTGTATTGATTGCCGGTCTGGTCTACTATCGTCTCGGGCGCACCCAGCAATTTGAGCTAAACATGGCTGACGCACGTTCTGCCATCGCTTTGGCTGAGACGAAAACCAATTCGACGGAAGCACGGGCGGAGTGGGCAAATGCCATCTTCTGGCTCGATGAAGCTGACAAATATGGCAGCAGCCAAGAGGCAAGTCGCTCGCGTGAGAGAGTCCAATCGGAGCTAGACCGCCTGGATCTGATTATCCGTGTTGATTACCAGCCCGTGATCAGCGGGGGTTTTGGCATCGGGGTTGATCTCAGCGCGCTGGCAGCCTCCAGCACGGATATATATATCCTCGATGAACGTAATGACACAATCTGGCATGTCTGGTGGACCGGGCGCAGCTTTGACAGGGACGGCAATTTTCAATGCCTGCCAGACAAAGAAAATCCTGGAACGATGTCCACCCCCGTAGATCTTGCCATCGTGCCAGAACCGAGTGCATTGGGCGTGGAAAGCCTATTAGCTATTGACGAAGATGGCAGTCTGACCTATTGTGCACCCGATAAATCTCCGTCGACAGCAGAGTTAGCGCGCCCTGACGATGGATGGGGGAAGATCCACGCCATCGATGTCTATAATAATCGCCTCTACCTTCTTGACCCGTCTCGCAATGCAGTCTGGATGTATGATGCCAGCAATGGTTTTATCAGTGGCAACCCAACACCGTACTTCACCTCCACACCCCCCGATTTAGCTGAAGCGATTGACCTTGTTGGAACCCAGGAAGGCCTCTTGATTCTTTTCAGCGATGGTCACTTAGATCGTTGTTTCAGAGAGACGGATACACCATTGGAAGGGACCGCTGAGACAGTGAGAGGCTGTGAGACCCTGCCCTTTGTTGATGAGCGTGCTGGTCATCTCGAAAATAATCTGATCCCGAACACCAAATTAATCGGCCTGGTTTATTCCCCTCCCCCAGAACCCTCTCTATATTTTCTTGATTCGCTGAACGGAAACGTCATGCAATATAGTTTGCGCCTGGTATATCAAACACAATATGTGCCAAAGGTCAACTTTGAGGATCAATTGACGGCATTTACACTGGGTCCACCCAATCATCTTTATATCGCTGCCGGGAGCCAGGTATTTCATGTACAATTAGGGCGTTAAAGAGATTTTTGACAACGCCTCTTGCCAGGACTACAATCTTATTCGACAATCATGAGATGGAGGAGTTCATTTGAGCCGCTGGGCGGGCAAGTATGTGATTGGCCTTACAGGGAACATCGCCACAGGCAAAAGCGTAGTACGCAAAATGCTCGAACATCTGGGCGCGTACGGCATTGACGCAGATGCCTTAGGACATCGCGCCATGGCAAAAAGCGCGCCCGGTTACCCTATGGTGGTAGAAACTTTCGGGACCTGGACTCTGGACAAGGATGAGCAAATCGATCGAAACCGCTTGGCGAAAATCGTTTTTTCCGATCCGGACGCCCTTAAAATGTTGGAATCGATTGTTCATCCTCTAGTGGAACATGCTGTTGATCTTCTTATCCGCCGCGCAAGACAATCGGTGGTGGTGATCGAAGCGATCAAACTCCTGGAAAACCCCTTAGCAGCCGGATGCGATACCATCTGGGTAGTGAATGCCCCTGAAGAACAACAAATTGCGCGTTTGATGCATAAAAGGAACTTATCCGAGGTTGCTGCCAGACAACGGGTGAATGCCCAACCTCCTCAGGATGATAAGCTGCGCGCTGCGAAGATGGTCATCAACAACGATGGCTCTTTCGAAAATACCTGGGAACAAGCGCAGACAGCCTGGACAAAATTACCTAAACCTGCAGAACCTCTCTTGCCTCCCCCGCCTCCATCCAGACCTGGGGAAATCACGGTACGTCGAGGCAGACCGCAAGATGCCGATGAAATCGCCCGTTTCATTACGCGTGTCTCTCATGGTCGAAAACGGATGACGCGTGAAGATGTGATGGCAGCTTTTGGGGAGAAAGCATATCTGATGATCGAGCGCGACAACCATATGGCTGGTGTGACCGGCTGGCAGGTGGAGAACTTGGTCACACGCATCGATGAGCTCTACTTCGAACCAGGTCTTTCTCTTGATCAAGCAATTCCAGCCCTCATGGAAACCGTGGAGGCTGCTTCCACAGAGCTACAAAGCGAAGCTTCCCTCTTGTTCCTCCCTCCCGTACTGGCACAGCATGTCAGCAATTGGAGGTCGGTCGGTTATCGTCCACAGACGATCCAAGGTCTGGGTGTGCGCGCCTGGCAAGAGGCGGCCATCGAGTCCATGCCACGCGGCGCCTCGCTGTGGTTTAAACGGTTGCGGGAGGACCGCGTTTTACGCCCGCTTTAAACTCTCAACCCTATCGCTTATAAAACAACCTCCGGCCCATCGAAATGGTGCGGGAGGTTCTTCTTGCCAAGGAGACATCCAAAACTTTCTCTGGATGCCTATGCCTCATCCCCCATGCGGATGCGTATGTACGAGTCATAACGTTCAGGGCTGATCTCGCCCTTCTCCACCGCGGCGATCACGGCGCATCCTGGCTCATGAATATGAGTGCAATCACTAAAGTCACACTCAGCAACAAGCGGTTGGATTTCTCGAAAATAGGCATCCAATTCCTCCGGCTCGATATCCCATAGAGCCAAAGCTTTTAGCCCGGGAGTGTCTGCTACGTAACCTCCGCCTTTTAGTGCTAGCAACTCAGGATAAACCGTGGTATGCACGCCCTTTCCCGTGGCTTCACTCACCTCAGCTGTTCGCAAACCCAGCCCAGGATGGATTTTATTTAAAAGAGTGGATTTCCCCGAGCCTGATGGCCCAGCAAAGACAGAAAGTTTCGCTCGGAGCGATTTACGAAGTCCTCGGATACCTCTACCCGTTATCGCCGAAGTATAGTGCACCGGATAACCAAGCGATTGATATAAGCCGAATTCTTCCCGTGCGCTTTTAGGTTGCACCAAGTCGATCTTGTTGGCGACGATTCTCGTGGGAATCTCCTCACGCTCCGTCATCACTAAAAACCGATCAAGAAGCCGAAAATTGGGGGCGGGTTCGGCGCAGGAGAAAACCACGATGACCTGATCCGGATTGGCTACAAGAACCTGCTCGATCTCCCGACCCGGCGCCTGCCTCGAAAGAACACGCTCTCTCTCCTCGATTTCCTCAATGATCGCATTCCCATCCGCGAGCCTTTGAATTTTGACACGATCACCCAAAGCCGCCACATCCGTCAACAAACGATCTTTGGTTAATCGGCCACGCAATTGAGCGATGATCTGCCCCCGTCTGGTTTTAACGGTGAAAAATCCGGATTGGGCTTTGATGATCAGGCCGGGGATCAAATCTTCTTCGTTCATGGATTATGACTCTGGTGTGGGAGTCTCATCAACCGCAGTTCCCTCGAGAGTGGGTGTCGGTGTTGGAGTTTCTGTCCGTGGAACACCGATGCGTTCTTCCCAGGGATAGAGTTTATAAGGTTGACCGAAGAAGTATGACTCGACCACTCTACGAAAGATGGGCGCGGCCCATTCAGACCCCTCTCCCTCATACTCCGTCAGGACGACGACGGCGATGTCAGGCAGGTTCTCGCGCTCCTCAAAGGTATAACCTGCAAACCAGGCATGTGGTTTGCTATACTCTCCGGTGGTGGCTGTCCCTGTTTTCCCGGCGACATCCAAATTGAGATCAAGGAACCTTCTACGTGCAGTCCCTTTTTGATCCCGAATCACTCCCACCAGCGCCTTTTGGATGGCAGCGAGCGTTTCTTGGCTAATTGGAAGTTCGCCTTGTGCTTCCGGGGTGAATTCGTGGACCACCTCCCCTTCGGGGCTCTGGATGCGTAGCACCAATTGCGGACGATAAAGCGTCCCTCCATTGCCAATGGCGGCGATGTAACGCGCCAACTGCAAAGGTGTGGCTTGCAGGAAGCTTTGCCCAATTGCCAGGCTCACCACATCATGCGGTCCCCATTCCTCCTTAAATTTCTCCAGTTTGGATTCCGGATCGGGCACGAGACCCGCTTCGTCACCGATTTCGATGCCGCGCTCGCCGACGCCCTGGCCCTGGCTCGCCAGGGCCGCGGCACCGAAGTGGCGCAACGCCTGCACGCAGCCGCCACGTCGATCGAGAAAGAGCGCTTCGCTCGTGGCCGAGAC
>CAYGXU010000135.1:0-7776 GCA_964353875.1 uncultured Anaerolineaceae bacterium
TGAAGCGCGGTGGGGCATATTACTCAGCAACTTGCGACGCAATTACTGAATGCGCATTATAATGGCCCGGGAGAAACTCATATCGTCAACACCCGCCACAAGGGCGCTATCGCTGACCGGCTCAGCCGATTGGGTGCTGGAAATGCCCAGTAAGGTTGATCGAAAAGGGATTCATCCACTCAAGGCAGAACCACAACCCGTAGTTTGCTTTGATTTGCTGGCGCGTATGAAATCATATGAACTATTAACGGTGCAAGCTGCTATGACCGGTGATCAGGCTGCCGCGTATGAAGCGCTACTAACGCATCCACTCGGACCGAAATCAAGCCAGGTGCAAGCCGTCCTGGACGATATGCTGCTGACCCACCGTCCCTATCTTCCTCAAATCTTCCCCAAAGGAAGCCGATTGTGACCGAATACTTCATTGGTTTTGATGTCGGTGGAACGAAAACCCACGCCCTGATTGTAAACGAACAAGGTGAGGCGTGTGGTTTTGGTAAAGCCGGATCTGGCAACCATGAAGTTGTAGGTTATGATGGGTTTTTAATCGCTGTGGATGAAGCCTGTAACCAGGCTCTCGCACAATCAAAAATCTCAAAGGACCAGATTTCCGGAGCGGGTTTTGGGGTGGGCGGGTATGACTGGCCTTCACAGTATCAAGATCATATGGACGCCATTCATAAATTGGGATTGAATGCCCCGGTGGAATTGGTGAATGATGCAATCATCGGTTTGGTTGCTGGGGCTAAAAATGGCTGGGGGATAGCGGTGGTCTCAGGGACGGGCTGCAATTGTTGGGGTTGGGACGATAAGCGCAATATGGCCCATCTCACCGGGGGTGGAGACCGGATGGGGGAAGCCTGCGGGGCGAATGAGTTAATTGTTGAAGCGATTCGCAGTATCTCACGTGCCTGGTCCTGCCGCGGACCGGAGACGAAACTAACCGAAGCCTTTATGCGTGTCACCGGTGCGAAAAGCTCAGAAGACTTATTAGAAGGTTTGGTAATGAACCATTATCATGTCAACGCTGATTCAGCTCGACTGGTTTTTCAGACAGCAGCAGAAGGTGATTTGGTTGCGCAGAATTTAGTTAAATGGGCGGGTGAAAGCCTGGCAGATCTAGCTCTTGGGGTCATCCGGAAACTTAAAATTGAAGATCGCCGGTTTGAAGTGATTCTGGCAGGAAATCTTTACAATGCTGGGGAGGCCATGATCGGACCTATGCGTTCAAAGATCCAAATAGTTGCTCCTGGGGCAATAATGGTTCGGCTGAGAGTCCCGCCGGTGATTGGCGCAGTTTTGTTGGGCATGCAAGGGGCGGGGCGTGATGGGTTTAGGGTACGTGGGAATCTCATTCGCACCACAAAAACATTTCTCGCCGAAGAATCTGCTGAAATTGCGGCTCAATGATCCTGCAATATGACGTCGATCATAATCAGTCAATGAGAATTGGGTACACCGCCAATTATATTGACTTGTTTTTTGAAATTTGGACTTTTTTCTTCTCTACGTTTATACTCGATGGCATATGCCCGCCCAGAAAGCGAATGTGGCCATTGTAACGAGCTATATATTATGGAGTCCTCACTATGGCCTTCCTTATGCAATTTCCCTTCGATTGGCGCAATCAATTCATTCATGGTCTCAGGTGACCATGTTTATCTAATGTGACGGATACCTTTTCCGAAGGAGGAATAAGCATAGCCAGATGAGAAATAAAATCTTACTGGACACCGATATCGGCAGTGACATCGATGATGCTGTTTGCCTTGCGTATCTGCTAGCCAACCCGCGCTGTGAACTGGTGGGGATCACCACCGTGACTGGGGAACCTGAAAAACGCGCTTGTATGGCCAGTGCGCTATGCATAGCAGCCGGAAAAGATATTCCTATTTATCCCGGTGCGCCTTTGCCGTTTCTGATAGATCAGCGTCAGCCAACGGCTCCACAGGCAGCCGTACTGGCTAATTGGGAACATCAAATGGATTTTCCCCAGGGACAAGCGGTGGATTTCTTGCGTGACACCATTCGCGCTTATCCTGGGGAGATCACTCTACTCACCATTGGCCCATTAACCAATATCGGTCTGCTTTTTAAATTGGATCCTGAAATCCCTTACCTGCTCAAAGAAATGGTGATGATGTGCGGTGTATTTACTAACCGTCTGGTCGATGTTGGCCCCGTTGAGTGGAACGCCACCCTCGATCCACATGCCACGGCGATCGTTTACAAAGCCTGCCCCAAGATGCACCGGTCAATCGGTTTGGATGTTACCTGTCAGGTGCAGATGTCGTCTGAAGAAGTGCGACAGCGCTTCCAAACGCCGCTGCTCAGGCTGGTGTTAGATTTTGCTGAAGTCTGGTTTCAAAAACAAGATCGCATCACCTTCCATGATCCATTAGCCGCGGCGACCATCTTCAATCCTCAGATATGCGGTTTCGAGCGCGGGTTAGTGGAGGTTGAACTGAGCAATTCGCGCTTGATGGGCGTTACCCATTGGGATCCCGATGCGAAGACCAAGCCTCATGAGGTTGCTCTAAAGGTGGATGCAGACCTATTCTTTAAAGAGTACTTTTCCGTTTTCTAAATCTGGGTCTATCCACGAAGCCAATTCGCTGCTGCTTTGCTGGGCTTATCTTCGTTGCCCTGCTACCCACCATAATCGTCTATGACAACTAGCTTGCTGGAGCGAGCCCTCGTCGAAGGGATGCGAGACGCCGTATTCATTCCTGGGTTTTGGATGGAAAGAAGACTTGGAAAGCCTGTCTTTGTTGCTTTGTGGTTGGCGAGGCAGCGATCGGAAATTGGTCGGATGAGTGAGCTTGGCCACCGACAACCGCTTCAATTGCGAAAGGAGCTTGAATTACTGCAGCCGCAAGAAGGCGAGGCCATGAAACGCGCAGTATGATTCACATCGCTGTTTTACAGCAAAGACAGGACTTGACTGATCCCAATGCAGAGAAATCTTGAATCTGCTAAGGTATCTGAGTTAAATGTGATAGATTATTCTTGAAATTCTAGTTGGTGTTATCTGAAGAAAATGCGCAATTCTGAGAAGCGACAAGGGGAAATAATGAAGAGGGACAGATGAACCGTTACACTATGAGAGTATTCGATATTATCGAGGAGCATGTCATATGAAACAGATCGATCTAAATGGCTTGTGGCAACTATGTCAAAGTGCTCCTGGGGCTGGAGATGCGCAACGCTGGTATCAAGCTGGTATTCCAACTGGTTTAGCTATTCAGGCTCAAGTACCGGGTGATGTCCACCTTGATCTTATTCGCGCTGGCTGTATTAAGGAACCACTGTTCGGTAAGAATGTTTTTGATTGTCAATGGGTCGAGGCTTGTGATTGGTGGTATATGCGCACCTTTACGGTTGAAAAGAATTTTCTTGCCCAGTCTGATCAAATTGAGTTGTATGCAAGCGGCCTCGACCTCACGGCTCAAATCTGGCTTAATGGCGAATTTGTAGGAAGTCATAACAATCAATTTATCCCCGCCGCTTTTAATGTATCTGATATCATCCGCCCTGGCGAAAACATGCTTGTTATCCGCATGGACGTTGGGCTGCAGGCAGCTCCCAATGACCGTCGGCGCTATATACACATAAGCGATTTGCCTGCAAGTGGGCTGCCCAGAATGTGGATGCGTAAGGCACAATTTTCTTTCGGTTGGGATTGGGCGCCTCGTCTTCTCACCTGTGGAATCTGGCGTCCAATATTTCTGCGTTCTTATAAACAGATAGCGATTCGTAGCGTATACATCGTTCCTCATTTGGAAACTAAGACAGCCATCATCTCTATCCAGATTGAGATTGAAAGCTTCGCAGTGGAAAAAATCGCGCCTTGTTTGACTGTTGAGATTAGAGGTAATGAGATCTATTCCCAAAAGACTCAAATTGAACTTCAACCAGGAGTCAATCTCATAGAGACTGAGGTGTCTGTCCCAGATCCTGTCCTCTGGTGGCCGCGGTCATTAGGGCAACCTTACTTATATGATTTTTATCTAGAGCTGAAAGGAGAGGAAATTCTAGATTGCTATGAGACGCAGTTCGGTATCCGAAAAGTCAGCCTACTGCAGGAGCCCTTGTCAGATGACGAAGGGATTTCATTCACCATTAATATCAACGACCAGCCGGTTTTTTGTAAAGGGGCTAATTGGGTGCCAGCTGATTCTATCCCTGCCAGGGTAACTGAAGAGAAATATAAATCGCTGATTGCAGCCGCTGCAGAATGTAATTTCAATATGTTTCGCGTCTGGGGCGGAGGAATCTATGAGGATCCATATTTCTATCACTTATGCGACCAGGCAGGGATAATGGTTTGGCAGGATTTTATGTTCGCCTGTTCTCTCTATCCGGATGATGATCCCGAGTTTTGCCAAGCTGTTGGGCACGAAGCAAGAACAATTATCAAGCAGTTGCGGAACCATCCAAGTATCGTTTTATGGTGTGGCAATAACGAGAATGATTGGATCTACTTGCGTCGAGTACATACTGGCTGGGAATTGCCGATCTTCTATGGAGGAAAAATTTACCATGAGATCCTGCCCTCAATCTGTAAAGAACTGGATCCCTTCCGCCCATATTGGCCTTCTAGTCCCTATGGAGGGGATGAAGCCAACAGCGAACTGATAGGAGATCGACATCACTGGGATGTGCCTATCGGAATAGCAGATCCAGTTGAACGAGTGAATTTCTATCGATGGGCAGAGGATAGAGGGAAATTTATAAGTGAATACGGTTTTCTTTCTCCACCTGTTGAGGAAAGTCTACCTCGCTTTCTGCCTGCTAATGAAATCTGTAGGGATGCACCAAGCTGGAATTTCCACAATAACCTTTTTGAGAAGGATAGTTTGAGAACTTGTCTTCAGCAATACTGGCAAGAATCTGAGGCGCTATCATTGGAAGAATATATTATGGCTTCCCAGATTATCCAAGCCGAAGCATTGAAATTCTCTTTGGAGGAATTCCGTCACCGTAAATTTCGCACTAGCGGCGCCTTGTTTTGGATGTATTCTGATTGCTGGGGATCCATTAGTTGGTCGATCGTGGACTATTATTTGAATAAGAAGCCGGCTTTCTATTATGTTCGACGGGCTTTGGTCCCATTACTGATTTCCTTTCATGAAGTAGAAAGTGAATTGATGCTTTGGTTGACGAATGACTCACTCAAAGATTATGAATGTCTGGTTGAATATGGCATTTTGAATTTGATGACGTCTGCCAGTCATGTAGAGACGATAGAAGTCGTCAGTTATGCGAACAGTGCTCGCTCAATAATGCATTTACCCAAAATGGATATTCCTGATGAGCAGAAGAGATATACCATGCCTTTTGCCAAACTTCATATCGATGGTCGTATTACAAATAGCAATCGTCATTTCATGACAGGCTTCAAGTTTAACGAGTTGCACATACCTCAGTCCAACATACAATACCATTTAGAAGAAGTTGGAGACCAGCAATTTCGGCTGGAATTGGAATCGAATGCTTTCGCATGGGCTGTGAGGGTTAAAGTTCCCCCCTGTGTATATCTTGAGGACAATTATTTTGATTTGCTTCCAGGACAAAAATACGAAATAGGGCTTTCTGGCCCTGCAATAGAAATAGCTAAACTGCAGGTTGGGTCTATGAGATTCGGAGCAAATTACTCGCATGATCCTGGTAGTGGTGAATGATTGTGTGTCTTGAGTTCACATATTCATTGGAGGTAGCCTATATTGGGCAATTGCCTCAACACTAATCGAGTTCGGGCAGGTTTTATGCCATAGATCACCCGATTGAAGTTGCCCCATCTTTGATTAGAACAAGAGGCAAGTCGCAGGCATGACCTTTCATTGCCTATAGCGAGGGTAGGTAAGACTTGTACCGAGGATATGTTATGTCACCATCGATACCTTGGCTTCGGAGGCCTATGGATGATCACCCTTGAGGAATTGCAGCGTTCAAGAGAGCGAGTCCTAGCATTATTAGAACAAGCAAAAATTGCCTTAACCCCGCAAGAGTATGCCAGGATAGAAATATCGGATCTCGGATTGGGGATGATAGCGACGATCGGGTTGCAGATTGTGACCTATGTCAATACCGGGCGGGTTTGTGCCAAGGAAATTATCCTCTTTCCACATCAGATATGCCCGGAGCATCGTCATCCTCCGGTGGGGGACGATCCGGGCAAGGAGGAGACATTCCGCTGTCGTTGGGGGGAGGTCTATCTCTACCTTCCAGGTGATCCGACGCATCACCCCAAAGCCATATTGCCAAAAGGACGAGAGGGTACGTTCTCGGTATGGAGAGAAGTGATCTTGCGACCCGGCGAGCAGTGCACATTACCGCCCAATACATTGCACTGGTTTCAGGCAGGCGAGCTTGGTGCGATCTTATCTGAATTCTCCACCCACAGTCGGGATGAGTTGGACATTTTCACGGACCCGGAGATCCGTCGTGTTGCAGAAACTTAGGCACATCGTGCATAAGGATCGTGCAATGGTTACAAGGCTTTTTGCCGCGATCAGCTCTTTCCAGTGTATATGCGGCCCGTGAAGCTTGATTATCATTTTCAGTAGAAACTATCTATCCTGGTCAATTCATCAGGATGGAGCCAGTTCTGGAAGAAGTTATAGAGGAAAGCCTCATCCAGCCACCGGGTTTTTAGATCTAAAAAGGGGGTTGAAGGTAAGGAATCTAAATCTAATGGAAGTCAGTGCTGAATGGGCATTGGAGGTGTTTTAGAAGAAATCCGAGATGTTTCCAATGGAGACGGCCAGCCCACTGCTTTTTTGTTCACCATTTCTCCGGTCGGCTCAATACTTCGCCGCCTGCCTCTCGTGACGGAACGCCTTCGATGTAGAGAAACAACTCATGAGGATCGAGTGGTAATCGTTGATCATACTCTGGAAAAACACTTCTTCAAATATTTTATGGCTGATCCTTATCGAGAGGTCACAGGACACAGCCTCGTATCCGCAATCGTACGCGAGACCTGACCATGTTTTAATAGGCTGATCACTGGATCGGAGGTAATGAAAGGTAGAATTATGGCATTCATTTGGTGCAAAGCCACCACGTGAATCCCCTCATACTGCTATTTATTCACTCCAGACACGGATATGCCGCGTTGGTAGACATGCCCAAAAAGAACAGGAACGACCATATCCGACGACATTCTAGAGTAACCCGCATGCCTCCTCCAGTTGCATCCCTGATCCTATGCTAGCCCGATTATGAATTATGTACAACTATCAAATTTGAGTCCATTGACAAGGAACGGAGATCTGCTATACTGTAATCGTTTACGGTAAACGTTTACGGTAAACGATTACGGTTCTGAATTTTCTTTGTTATATTTCACGAGTCCACTGAAATAAGCTAATCAGCGCTTTATTGTTCGGGCCAATATGCACCAGAATGCAATATTTTGGGATTTCGCCCCAATTATAAGTTTTTCTACACTTATGGTATGGCTCCGTCCCATTTTCCATTCTTGAAATTTTGTTTATCCAGTGCAGTCATCCCGTCATTTCTTGAAAGGTAGTATGAACAGCTTATGAATCCAGATAGAGAGTTGACCTCTCCGAAGGTTTCTCGAGTCACGATTAAAGATGTGGCTCGACAGGCTGGCGTGTCCACAGCAACGATCAGTCGGGTGATTAATAAAAAAGGGCAAGTTGCAAAGGAAACAATCGACCGAGTCTGGGCTACTGTTCATGAGATAAATTACATTCCACAGGCTGCTGCCAAAGGCCTGCGAATTCAGAAGACTCAAACTGTAGG
>CAYGXU010000136.1:0-7747 GCA_964353875.1 uncultured Anaerolineaceae bacterium
CCTTGAATTGGCCCCATCTCCAAGGCTCCTTTGTGAAGCACATTAATCACATGCGAGCATAACAATCTGCTTGAATACTATTGAATATTTGACTAATTTGTGCATTTATGCTAGATTATACAACATGAATGCGCAAATGAGCAATTTCCAATCGGAAATGGTTAACAATGAATCTCTGCTCAAGGTCGAGCGCCAAAACCGGATCAATAAACTCGTTGAGGAGCGGGGGCGCGTGACGGTGCAGGCGCTGAGCGATTTCTTTGGGGTGAGCGAAGCCACCATCCGCAGGGACTTGGAGGATCTGGATGGAAGGGGATGGATTCGCCGGGCTCATGGCGGCGCTTTACGTCTCGAGCGAGCTGCGAAGGAACCTCCCGTGTTGCAACGCATCCCTGAACAGGAGGAAGAGAAGGTCCGCATTGGCAAAGAAGCGGCGGACATGGTGCGCGACGGCGAGACAATATTCCTTGGTAGTGGGACGACCGTGCTGGAGATCGCCCGGCGCCTGCCGACTGACCTGCGATTGACGGTAATCACCAATTCCCTTCCCATTGTGAATGAACTCGCTGATCGCCCTCACGTGGATTTGATCGTGATCGGCGGGATGTTCCGACAGAGCGAGCTCTCCATGGTGGGGCATATTGCCGAACAGGCGGTGCGCGAGTTCCGCGCCGATCGGGTTTTCATGGGGATGCGCGCCATCGATGCCAGCCATGGTTTCACCAACGACTTCTTGCCTGAGACGATGACGGATCGCGCCATACTCGGCATCGCCCCCCAGGTGGTCGTAGTGGCCGACCATAGCAAGTTTGGGCGGGTGAGCACCGTCCTGGTGGCGCCCATCACGGCCGCTCATGTCATCATCACCGATAAGGCCACTCCTGCCGAAGCCCTGTCCGAATTAGAAAGACTCGGAATCGAAGTTCGCCTCGTCTGATCATCGAAGGTCAAACCTATGGTAGAAGATGTCGCTGGTTTGCGATTAAACGAGTATAGACCCAAACCGCAACTGGTTCTGCCGGGGAGCGAGATCGATCGCCCGCGTTTCAAAGTTGTGGATGCTCACCATCACCTGGGGGAGGCTTTCGGCGGTGGTTGGATTCATCGACCTGTTGTTGAGTTACTCGATATGATGGACAAGGCAGACGTTGAATGCCTTGTGGACCTGGACGGTGGCTGGGGGGAGGATGTGCTCGACCGGCATCTGAAACATTTCAAAGAAGCCGCCCCGGATAGGTTTATCCACTTTGGGGGAGTCAATTGGGATCGCTGGAAAGAGGAGGGGGCCTATTTCAGTGAACGCGCTGCTGAGCGACTGCGCGAACAGGTGCGTCGCGGAGCCGAGGGGCTCAAGATCTGGAAGGCGCTTGGTCTCTCCGTCCAGGATGATGATGGAAAACTTGTCCCAGTGGACGACCCCCGCTTAGACCCCATTTGGGCTACAACTGCCGAACTAGGAATCCCTGTGACGATCCATGTGGCCGATCCGGTCGCCTTCTTCGAGCCCTTGGATGAGACCAATGAACGCTGGGAGGAGCTTCAGGAGCATCCGGATTGGCGATTCCCCTCTCCCCCATTTCCGTCCTTTCGTTCCATCATCGAGGCCCTCGCTCGGCTGGTTTTGCGTCACCCGCGCACCACATTTATCGCTGCACATGTCGGCTGTTACGCCGAGAACCTCGCTTGGGTGGCCAGGCTGCTCGATCGCGCTCCTAACTTGTATATCGACATCGCCGCCAGGATCGCCGAATTGGGACGTCAGCCGTATACCGCTCGCAAGTTTTTCCTGAAGTATGCCAACAGGATCCTCTTTGGAACCGATCTCCCCGCCGATGTGGAAATGTATCGCCTGCATTATCGTTTCCTCGAAAGCGAGGATGAGTATTTCTCTTATGACCTCGAGGATCCTCCCAGTCAAGGGCGATGGCGTGTCTATGGTCTCTCCTTGCCCGATCCGGTCCTCAAGCAAGTCTATCGTGAGAATGTGAAACAAATCCTTCAACGAGGAGGATAGGCTAAATGATAAAGCGCGGTGAGCACACCCTTAGGGAGATCCTCAGCCAACCTGCTGTGTGGGCACAATCTTTGCAGGTTTATGATGCGCGGGCATCGCAGGTGGAGAGCCTATGGCAGTGTGAACAAGTGGAACAGGTGTTATTCATCGGGTGTGGTTCGACGCATTATCTGTCAATGAGCGCAGCGGTGCTATTTCAGGCGTTGAATGCCGTCCCCTCGCAAGCCCAGCCAGCATCGGAGATCCTTCTTCATCCGGAAAGTATTATTCTGCCAGGCAGGAAAACGTTTTTAGTGGCGGTCTCGCGCTCGGGGGAAACGACCGAGACGGTCCGTGCGGTAGAGTACTTCCGAGAGGAAATCCGGGGGCCGATCCTCGCCATCACTTGTTATGCAAACAGCGCTCTGGCAAAACTTGCCGACATGGTCCTTGCGGCAGAAGGCGCGCAGGAGGAGAGCATCGCGCAAACGCGTTCCTTTACCAGCATGCTGGTCCTGGCAATTGCCTTGGCCGGGCATCTTTCAGGTCAGGCGGATTTAGACGCCTTGAAAAGCCTGCCTGAGCATGGCGATCGATTGCTCACATCCTACCGCGACCTGGCACGCATGCTGGGGGAAAATAATGCGATCGAACAGACTTTTTTCCTCGGTTCGGGTGAACTGTACGGTACTGCGTGTGAGGCCATGTTGAAACTGAAGGAGATGTCGCTCTCCCATAGTGAAGCCTTTTACCCCTTAGAATTCCGCCACGGTCCAATGTCGATGGTCAATAAAAACACCTTGACGATTGGGCTGATTTCCGATGTCGGGCAAGAGCATGAATTGGCGGTATTGGAACAAATGCAGACTTTAGGATCGCAAGTGCTGATCCTGGCTTCAGAGGCAAGGAGCATGTCAGGGGGGGAGGGAGTTTACATGGTGCACTTGACCTCAAAACTGCCGCCGTGGGCACGCAGTCCTCTCTATCTTCCCGTGCTGCAATTAATGGCCTACTACCGGGCGATGGCGCGCGGGCTGGATCCGGATCGTCCTACCAATCTGGATGCTGTCGTGCGCCTTGATCGGCTTGGCCGTTGATGGAAGGAGTGAAAATAATACTTTTTACAAACCGTCTCTTGAATGACAGTTAGGATCAGTGAGCAAGGAAAGGAGGAGATGAAATACTCAATTGGAGAGCATAAGACTCAATTCATCATTGTCCTTTCTACACCGTTGCTGAATAGCGAACAGAATCAATGGAGGAGAGTAAATACAATGGATAAGAGAGTGACCATTCTGCTGGCAGCTTTGTTATTGTTCTGTGTACCTCTGCTGGGCGCGTGCAAACCCGCCGCGACTTCAGAGACGCCTGAGGGACCAGGCGAACCCGTAGCTGAAGAGGTCACCGTTCGGGTGTGGACTCATCAAAATGATGCCTTCAACGCCGGATATGAGAGTTTAGCGCAAGCTTATATGACGGAAAACCCGAATGTGACCATCACCTTTGAAACCTTCGACTATGACACCTACATCCAAACCCTTCAAACTGCCTTGCCGGCGGGTACGGAGGCGGATATCCTGCAGATGTTTGGTTCCTGGGTTTGCAGCTATGTTGAGGGGGGTAACCTGGCTGAGGTCCCAGCCGACGTCCTTAGTTTGGAAAATGCGGGCGCCGCTGTTTTTCAGGCCCAATTGGCGGGTTATATTTGCGATGATAAGCTCTATGGCATTCCCCAGGAGTTCAATATCGAATATGGTGCGGTTCTGGTCAATACGAGACTCGCCGAGGAGGCTGGCATTGCGGATATTGAGCAGGGATGGGGCAACTGGGACGAGTTCATCGCCGATGCCCAGAAGTTGGTCGTTGAACAGGACGGCGTGATGACGCGTGCCGGCTATCATTTCACCGGCTCCGATGCGATCCCCGCCACCTTCTATTCCCTCATCCTGCAATATGGTGGTCAGTATTTGACCGAAGATGGTTACCGCGTCAACACACCGGAGGGCAAGCAGGCGCTCGAATTCATGATGAGTCTGGTCGAGGCGGGGCTTGTTGATCCAGTGCTCTTCAATGATGAGGAAAACTGGGTTGGCGATGCCTATTTCGGGGAGATGGTTGCCATTGGGCTGGTGGGACCCTGGGTCGTCCCCGAATATGCCGGCGACTATCCCGATGTGGTTGAGGTGACGAAGTATATCGAATTGCCAAGTGTGGGCGATTCGAAGGCTTTTGTGGCTTCCTCGGGCTGGGGTTTGACCGTCTCGTCGCGCAGCAAAGTGCAAGATGCTGCCTGGGACTTCGTCTCCTATGTCGCCCTCAACGCCGCCAATGCCACGCAATGGAATATCGCCTCTGGAACGCTGCCAGCCTTGAAAGCAAATGCTTCTGGAGGGGCGGGGGAGAAGCTGATGGCTGAGTTCCCCTATTTCGAACCCTTCCTCAAGATCTTGGAGTACGGCCAACATGAGGGTCATTTCCCTGATCGCGATCTGGTCTGGTATGAAATCACCTACCCGCGCGTCCTGAACTTTCTGCAGGGGAATATGTCCGTTGACGAGACCCTGGAAACGATCGAACGTGAGGTGAGGGAAGGCTTCTAACTGATAATCCTGGCTTGGGGTGGGGGTCAACTGGACCCTCACCCCATCCGAGGATGTCAAGGGTCGGGTTTTGTGATGGAGGGCGAGGGATACGATGGCTGTTGTGAGCTTGGGTAAACCACGGAAAGGTCTGGCGGGTATTTTTCAACGGTTGCGATATGGTCGAGATGCCGCACAGCGTCGTTTCGTCTTTGGCGCTGTATCCCCTATGGTCCTTTATATGGCATTTTTCACCCTATTCCCGATGCTATGGGGATTGACGCTGGCCTTTTTTGAATACAGCGCTCGTCGATCAGGAGGACCCTTGCTCGGTCTGGGGGGTGATAATCCTTTTGTAGGCATTGAACATTTTAAAAGTATGCTCAATTTTGCTCCGGAGGCGCCTCTGGAGGTGCGTCAATTCCATCAAAGCTTTACGACGACCACGATCTTCGCCTTCCTGGTTGTCCCACTAAATTTGGTCATTACACTTCCGCTGGCTGCTCTGATTGAATCGGTGCATGAACGGCTGAAAGGCATTTTCAGAACATTCTTCTTCTTGCCTGTTTTAGCGCCCTCGGTTGGGGTAGCCATCATGTGGGGATATGTCTACCACCCCCAGCGAGGCTTGCTCAACGCCATTCGAACGCTGATCGGCGGCAAACTGGTTGCCACGAATTGGGTTGGCGATCAGAGTCTGATGTTCTTGGGTATTCCTGTCGCCTTATTGGCGTTGGTTGTGGCCTACCTGTGGCAGGATATGGGCTACAACCTGGTCATTTTCATCGCCGCCTTACAAAGCATCCCAGAGAGCATCAAGGACGCCGCCCGTATGGATGGCGTCAATTGGTGGGGCATGTTTCGCCACGTCACCCTTCCGTTGATCAGACCTACCATTCTGCTCGCTACGGTGTTGACCATGATCGATTCCTTCAAAGTGTTTGACATCATCCAGGTCATGACCGAAGGCGGACCGAACGATCAGACCCGAGTGCTCGTGTTGGATATCTACAACAATGCCTTTCGCTTCCAACGCATGGGCTGGGCGGCGGCGGTATCCCTCGTTCTCTTTATCGTTGTGATGACCATTTCCATCCTCCAAGCGCGCATTCTCCGCACGGAATGGGAGTATTGACCATGACCAGCGCGACCTTCGCCCCCACGACGCCACGAAAGAGGACAAGAATCGGCTTCAATGCAGCCTATTTCATCCTGATCCCCGTCAGCATTGTGGCGCTGCTTCCCTTCCTTTGGATGATTTTAGGTTCCTTCAAGACGGGAAGGGAGATCCGCCAGATCCCACCCACCTTCTTCCCGCAAGAAGGGACGTTGGAGAATTATGAGAAATTCATCACGGGGGAGGAGGATATCCCTCTTAATCTTTTCTATCGTAATTCCGCCATCATCGCCATTGTTAATGTGATCCAGGTCTTATTCACCAGCTCCCTCTTTGGCTACATCTTTGCCAAATTTAATTTCCGCGGGAAGACAGCGCTATTTTGGTTCATCATGGCGACGATGATCATCCCCTCACAGGTTTTAATGATCCCGGGTTATCTGATCCTGGTGCGGCTGAAACTCATCAACCGCCTGGCGGGATTGATCATCCCAGCTGCCATCGACGCTTTCGGAATCTTCCTCTTCCGGCAGTTCTCGCTCTCCATCCCAAACGAGTTGCTTGATGCCGCTCGAGTGGATGGGGCCTCTGAGTTCCGCATCTATTGGTCGATTGTCCTCCACCAGCTTCGACCGGCGCTGGCTACTTTTGGTATGCTGACCTTCATGTTCAACTGGAATGCTTATCTTTGGCCGCTGATCGTGCTTACCGAGGAGAGGGTGCGCACCCTACCGATCATCCTCACCTGGTATTCCAACATGCACGCTGACCAACTTCATCTCACCATGGCAGCTTCGGTGCTAGTGATCTGGCCGGTGCTGATCGTTTTCCTCCTCACCCAACGTTGGATCGTGCACGGGATTACTTTGACGGGATTCAAGTAGAATCAGATAGGGAGTTGAGAAAAGAAACGTTTATCCGATCTCATCCATCGTAACATATGATCGATTATGAAGAATGCGGAAATGCCACACAGGGAGAGCTGGTTGAAGAGGTACCAAGCGCCAAGGTTTTTATTC
Organism: uncultured Anaerolineaceae bacterium; assembly: GCA_964353875.1. Classification (GTDB taxonomy): domain Bacteria; phylum Chloroflexota; class Anaerolineae; order Anaerolineales; family E44-bin32; genus MGNI01. The sequence continues at coordinate 6,709 of CAYGXU010000136.1, forward strand.
ATCATCGCTTTATTCATAGGAGGTTGTCGTTACGTGCCGCCTTCTGAAATTACCCCGCGCACCGTCCCTGACTGGTCTCAGGTGAATGATTTCCTCTATCAACTGCAACGTGAGGACGCACAACGGATTGGAGAGACCGCCTTTGACCTGCTTGTAGTCAGCATCTCCATCGCTGGAAACTCTACAGAGGTCGTTCCCGCCTTGAAGCACAGCTCCGGCGGTGAGAAGATCGTGCTTTGCTACCTGAGCATTGGGCAAGCGGAGGACTATCGTTACTATTGGAAAGCGGAGTGGAAAGAGAACCCGCCGCAGTGGTTGGATGAGCCCGACCCGCAATGGGCCGGCGACTATTGGGTCCGTTATTGGCATCCTGAATGGCAGGCCATCATCTATGGATCATCGCTGAGCTACCTCGATAAAATCATCCAGCTCGGTTTTGATGGGGTCTATCTCGATCGAGTCGATACCTATGAGTATTATCAGGCAAAGGGTCGCGCAAGCGCGGCGCGCGAGATGGCAGATTTCGTGATCGCCTTAACGGAGTATGCCCGCGAACGGGTCCCCGACTTTGGCGTCTTTCCGCAGAACGCTGAGGAGCTGGGGATGCTTTTCCCCGATTACCTGGACGCAATCACCGGGATTGGAGTTGAAGATCTCTATTACGGGTATCCGCGCGATCATGAGGCCAGCTCGTCCGAATGGACGGCGGAGCGGGAGGCGATCCTGGATCGATGGGTTATGGCAGGAAAGCTGGTTCTCACCGTGGATTACAGCTCGCGTTCCAAGCAGATCGAGGATGCCTACCAACGGTCGCGCGCTCGCGGATATATTCCCTATGTAGCTGACCGATCTTTAGGTCGTTTGCGCATCAATCCCGGTTTTGAACCGGACTAAGGAGAGAAACGATGACAAAAGTAGCCATCATTGGCGCCGGAAGCACGGTCTTTACCACCGAATTGGTCACGGATATCCTGCTTTCGCCAAAGATCCCACCTGGCATCTTCGCTTTGGTGGACATTGACGCCGAACGCCTGGAATT
>CAYGXU010000137.1:0-3058 GCA_964353875.1 uncultured Anaerolineaceae bacterium
ATGGAAGGCGAAGGCGAACTTGTCGGATGGCATGATCCCGATGAAAATCGAAAGTGGATCCTCGAAAATAAGTCGCGTGAGATGCGTGACAAACGCATGTCCGTCAAAGAGGCGGTCGATCGCTTCGTGCAGGATGGAGCTTATATCGCCTTCGGCGGATTTGGCCACGTGAGAACACCGATGGCCATAATTTATGAGATCGTCCGTCAAAAGAAACAGAATCTGGTTGTAGCCGGGAAGACGGCGGTTCATGACATCGACATTCTCATCGGAGCGAATTGTGTCTCTCAAGTAGAAGTCGCCTATGCCTTTGGCCACGAATTGAGAGGCCTCTCTCCGGCTGGAAGACGAGCGGTGGAGAGTGGTGAGGTGAAAGTTGTGGCGGAAATCTCGAATGCCGGCTACCAGTGGCGTTTTCTGGCCGGCATGATGGGCGTACCTTTCATAGTCTCGCGAAACATGTTGGGCACAGATACGTTGAAAAAGAGTTGCTGCAAAGTGGTAAAAGATCCGTGGAGTGGGAAACCAGTCTGCCTCATCCCAGCCGCTTATCCGGATGTGGCCATGATCCATGTCCATCGCTGCGACATCTACGGAAATGCGCAGATCGATGGGATTATGATTGAGGATTTTGAATTAGCGCGTGCGGCTCGTCGCTTGATCCTCACCACCGAAAAGATCATCGAGCATGAGGCCATTCGGGCTGAACCCTATCGCACCGCCATTCCTTATTTTATCGTCGATGCTGTCTGTGAGGTCCCCTTTGGCGCCCACCCCACAGAGATGCCTTACCTGTACTTCTTCGATGAGGAGCATATCGGAGAATGGCTCGAATGCTCACGAACGCCAGAGGGTACGAAAGCCTATTTCGACAGAGTTGTCTTTAGAACCACTAACTTCGAGGATTACCTGGAGCTTGTAGGGGGAAGGGACAAACTCGCTTATTTGGAAAGAGTGGAAACATTCCAGGAACCGATGCGGGCACCCTGGTTGAAGGGGAAATCATGACTTCCAAGCATGAAACACGCTCTCGCTTTTCATCGCTACGGAGTTAAAACATGAAGAAGCAGACAACAAACTTCACCTTACGAGAACTTCAGGCATGTGTGGCATCCAGGATGCTCGAAGATAAACGCTCTGTTTTTGTGGGGACAGGATTACCCATGATCGCTGCCATGCTGGCCAATCGAACCCATGCTCCCGGCTTACTGATCGTTTTCGAGGCCGGTGGCATGGGACCACAATCCCCGGTGTTGCCGATTTCCGTGGGGGATTCCCGCACTTTTTATCGAGCGATTGCCGCTTCGAGCATGCATGACGCGATGTCGCTCACTCAAGCCGGGTACCTGGATTATGGCTTCTTAGGCGCGGCGCAAATCGATTGCTATGGCAATATCAACACCACCATCATCGGCGATTGGTCGTTGCCCAAGGTGCGATTTCCGGGAAGCGGGGGCGCCAACGACGTGGGCTCTTTCTGTCACCGGACCATCGTCATAATGGGGCAGGATCAGCGAAAATTCGTTGATAAGATGGATTTCATCACCACGCCGGGCTATCTCGATGGTCTTGGCGCCAGGGAGCATGCCGGATTGCCCGAAGGGAGCGGTCCCTACCGTATCATCACCCAATTGGGCGTTTTTGGCTTTGAAGAACAAACGAAGAGGATGATGCTCCTGTCGCTTCATCAGGAAGTGACGATCGAGGATGTCAAGACAAACAGCTCATTTGAGATCTTGATCCCCTCGCAAGTAGGCACAACCGAACTTCCAACAGCGGAAGAAATCCGCCTCCTGCGGGAGATCGACCCTGCCAGGATGTCGATTGGGGATTAGTATCGTCGAATATTGTGAACGAAGAGGTCAAGATAGTCGCCGTATCAGACAGAACAGATGAAGGTGGGGCACAGCATCGATGAAGTCAGTCGATCAATGCATCCGTGATACAATTTGTGCCTGGTCGTATTTTTGGATCGATTATGGGAAGTACTTTCTCCACATCCTTTGCCAGACGCTCCTTTTTGGCAGAGGGTCAATATTTGGATAGCAAAGCGATGGCAATGACACTACTCCCGCAAGGAGGCAATGCTCATAAGGTCTTGAGAGGAGAGCTCGGATGACTTCTCCCGATACAATTGACCGATTGGCCATTCTTGTGGTTTCCGGATCGCAATCGGCAAAGTTACAAAAACGCCTAAAACAGAACGGATTCCATTTCACAGAAATTAATAGCATGGGGGGTTTATTTCAGGAGCCCAGCGTTTGTCTCCTGGTAGGGCTGAGTCAAGGGCGTCTGTCCCAGTTGACAAAAACGGTACAACAGTGTTGCAAGGCCATCCGGCGATACCTTCCTGCTCGAGTGAGGATCTCCGTTGGGCATGCAGATCTGCCCATGATTGAAACGCAAGTGGGCGGAGCGATTTTCTATGTGCTGAATGTCGATCGTTTTGAATATCTCTAGGAATGTGTATATGATGAAACTGATGATTGTAATCTTGCGCGATATTGATAGCGATCATGTTACCCAGGCTCTGATCGGTCATGATTTTCGAGTGACGCGCGTCGCCAGTACTGGCGGATTCCTCAGACAGGGGAACGTCACACTTCTGATTGGAGTAGAGCAAGAGAAGGTGGATGCGGTGTTCGAAATCCTTCGTCAATCCTGCGGACCTTCTGAGGGGGAGCAACATCGGGCGACGGTCTTTGTAGTCGACTTGCCTCAATTCGAGCAAATTCAATAGGTACTCTTTGTCTATGGCAGTTATTTCCCTGAAAACGGCAATTTTCCGTTTGAGACGCTCGTTTGCCAATCTTCCGGTAGGCGGCGATTGGGCTCTTGGCCTTCCAGAGAGGGTAAAGCAGAACCTGCGTTGGTTCTGGTATGATGGTTTATTCTCCGCTGCCAGCGACAATATATTCCTTACTTATCTGGTTCTTTTCTTGCTTGCATTAGGAGCGACGAGAACGCAGATCGGCCTGCTTAGCTCCTTTTCGAGCCTGGGCGCGGCAATCTTCCTTCTCCCAGGCGCTCTTTTGGTCGAACGTTTTGGGCATCGAAA
>CAYGXU010000137.1:3158-7663 GCA_964353875.1 uncultured Anaerolineaceae bacterium
AATCCGGCTTTCTTGGTTTTCTGCATTACTGCGGCCTTATGGAATTTTTCGATCAACATCGCTGGACCTTTTTTTAGCGTTTTCATGGTGCAGGATCTTCAAGCCACAGCTACCATGGTTGGCGTCGCCAGCATTTTTACAGGTGTATTCAGCATGGCAGTGCAGCGAAGGAGTGGATCATTCATCGACCGTTGGGGTCCGCACCGGGTACAAGTTGTCAGCATGTTGCTGATCCCTTTCGTTCCTTTCTTATGGACATTTATTCATTCGATGTGGCAAGTCTATCTCGCCAATATTCTGGCGGGGATCTTCTGGGGAGTGTTTGGATTGGCATCCTTCAATGTTCTGTTATCACTTACTCCTGAAGCGCAACGAGCGCGGCTTTCCGCTCTTTACCAGATCCTGGTTACCGTCTCTTTGGCTGGGGGCGCTGCCTTTGGGAGCTGGGTGATCACGCAATGGGGATATAAGGGGGTTTTCATCGGCTCAGCCATTGGACGGATGATAGCCGCCTTGATCTTTGCGCGGTTTTTCTTAAAGCCGACCTGGGTTGCTGGCCAGATTGTGGAGAATGCTGAATCTCAGATTATCGATGGCAGCTGATCCAAGTATCGGACCCGCTTTTAGATGGTCTCTAGATTGAAAATCGTCTTGAAAAACGGGGGAGGATCGTTCTCCAGCAACCAGAGCCAAGCGAAGCGTAGCACGAGGGTGATAGTCTTAGTCATACAGGCATTCCTTCGCCGCCTGAGAGTACGCAACCAGATTCGCCACCGGCGTTTCAAAGAAGTGATCACAGGCGGACATGATGTAGCCACCATTCAGCCCCAGGTCTTGGAAAAGTTGCTTGACCTCGCGCTGAATGTGATCCGGACTTCCCTCGGTGAGGATGTTGTGCTGATCCATGCCGCCGATCAGGCAGACTTGATCACCGATCATTGATCAAGGAGTTGCGCAGCGAGAAGTCTATCTGCCCGAGGGTGCTACCTGGGTGGAGGCCTGGACAAATAAGGCATGTGTAGGCGGGCAGCGGATCTGCGCTGAGGCGCCATTGGAGCGGATTCCGCTCTATGTGAGGAAAGGTGTGAGTCTGCCTATAAGAGGTTCAAGGGCATAAGTGGATGAAGCTTAGTTCATGATGACTAAACTTTTGTGCACTCGAATCTCTTCGTTCGTCTTATGATTGTTATTTGTATAGGCAGATTTCTCCATCGATGTAGCCGACCAAAAAGGGCTGGTCAGGAGAGAGGCCATGTGGAGCAAGGATAGCTGCAACCTCCTTGTCGGCTAATTTACCCGCCTGCCACTGCTCCCAAGAATTGCCTGCATCGCTAGAGAGGAGCAACTCTCCGCCATGCAAAACAAGCATTTCTAACGCATCGGGGAAGTTAGGGTTGAGCAGGATGTGGTTGATCGGTGCGGTCAATTCCTTTTCGCCCAGTTGATGCCAGTGTTGGCCTCGGTCAGCCGAGTGAAATAATCCTTTCTCTTCGGTACCGATGTATATACTGCCATCCTCACTGAAGTTCGGAGAGATGGCCAGGCTGAGGACCGGTTCGTACCCTATGGGAAGATCAACCTCTCTCCACGAACGGCCTGCGTTGAGGCTTCGAAAAAGACCGCTTTGTACGCCGGCGTAAAGCGTTTGGTCCTCAACGAAGTTGGGCGAGATAGCCAGGCAGAGAACTTCGTGGTCCAACAGGCCGAAATTCCACATCGCCAATTCGCTTCTATTGGATTTATAGATCAGTACGCCACTTCCTAAGGTTCCGGCGAAGAGCGTCTCGTCATCGGCGAAATTGGGTGAGGGAGCCAGGCAGGAGACAATCGGGGCGGGTGAAGGCAAGGGCATGCTTTCCCAGGTCTCGCCGTTATCCTTTGAACGTAACATCCCTCCATTCAGACCGGCAAAGATAACCGTATGGTCATCGGCTCCGATCGGAGCCGCCACGCAGAGCGTTGGCAGGGGCTCTTTAAACCCAAGAGAATCATAAGTGATCTGCCAAGAAGAACCTCTGTCTTGCGAACGATGTAATCCTGAAGCGCAGGCAGCATACCAATCAGCGGGAGAGGTGGCGAATTGATAAACGTAATCTTGTGGGGATGATTCCGCGGGAGACGCTTTGCTTTTCATGTCCATTCCTATTGGTTATGGGGTGAGTTTGCCTTCCGGAGGTTTTTTATGATGGATGAGAACATCCACAGTGAGCGCTAGAGCTGCGCTGGACACTGCACTATGGATGGCGGCTTTCTGCACACTGGCAACATCCTGAATACCATCATCCTGCATCGAGACGATTTCCCCTCGCAGGATGTCGTAGCCAAATCCTGGTCCGGCCCTTTTGATCCGCGCCAGAATACTGCCTGGATCAAGGTTAACGTTAATCAGCATGGTGCGCAGAGGCGCTTCCATCGCATGATATAGAATTTGATAAGCGACCTTTTCATCCTCGCCATCGCTTTGTGAGATCTTCTCTTTCAACTTCGGTTGGCAAGAGAGCCACGCGATCCCACCTCCAGGGACGATCCCGTCATCCATCGCGCCGCGCAAGGCTTTGACCGAGCGTTCTGCCAACTCTTTACGGGCTTCTACCTCGGGTTTCGTAGCCCCGCCTACATAGAGAGTGGCTGATCCGCCCATCAATCTGCCGAGCCTCTCAAGGATCGATTTGGTTTGCTCCGCATCGTCTGTGGCATGGTAGGTGTGTTTGAGTTGAGCGACATGCGTTCGAAGCTGGGTGGCATCACCCTCCCCGCGCAGGATGCCGAAGTGGGTCTTGGTCGCCCATGCTTTATGCGCATGGCCAAAATCCTCTGCCTTTACATTCTGCAGAGTCTCCCCAGCTTCCTTGGAAAACGGGCGGCCGCCGGTCAGGATTGCCAGGTCTTGCATGGCGGCGATGATCTTATCGATGGTTGCCCCAGGGATTTTCACGCCGATGAGTTGCAGCTTTTGTACATTTTTATTTGCGGTCAGGAGAAGGCCCACCGCCTTATCGGAGAGCTTGGCTGCAACAATCATCAGATTTCTGTAGCCAGCCTTTACAGCTACGTTAAGGGCGGGGAGAAGCTCTTGCGGTTCCTCGATGACCAAGTCGGTGATGAGGATCGCCGCCTCGGGCAGTTCAGCTTTCAAGTTCGGCCAACCAGCCAGCATTTGCTGCGAGACAATCCCCGATTCCCAATAGGTGCCTTCTACATATTCACGACCCATTTCTCGACTCTGGCCGGAACGGATTTCAACCAACCCATAGGGTCCCACAATATCCATGATCTCCTGAAGCAGCACTGCTATTTCGGGATCAGTACAGGTGGAGCGGGCAATCTGGGCCAGTTGTTTGGTGTTATCGATGCGAACTGTCTGCGTGTTTAGGTGCTCGAGAATGAGTCGCAAACCGATTTCGAGATGTTTACGTAATAGCATTGGATTGCCTCCGCTGGCAAGGTAGCGAAGGGCATGGTTATAGATCGACTGGAAAAGGACTGCTGCGGTGGCGGTGCCATCCCCGACTCTTTCATACAGATTCCAGAGCATTTGGCGGACAAACATGGCGCCCATGTCGGCGTCACGATCCTTGAGCTGGATGATGCGTCGCGCGATCACGCCGCCGTTATCGAGCAATTCGGGAGGCTTATTCGATGGACTTTTTTCAATCGCCACAATGCCGGGCAGAGGACCCAGGGTCGGTCTGACAGCATTCACCAGGGCATTCATGCCGCGCTGGAAAGCTTGCTGGGTGGCAGGCTGGAAAAGGACGCGCTTGGTATGAGATTTTTGCTGGATAGGCTCGCTCAATTTTACCCTCTCCGATTTTTTAATGTTCTCTTATAGAGAAAGGATCAACCCAGGGATTGGCGATGGGTTCTTTTGCGGACCGAGAATGACGATCGCAAATTATCAAATATTCGCCCTTAGCTCGAAATCATACTTGCTCATTTGGAGATGCGATATTCCAGACGCTAAATAGAAGCCGATCAATCCATATTTGTCTTTCAGTCAATGATCGTATTCGCGCAGGCAAAGACCCTGAAGATCTATTTTGCACTCCAAACTTGCCTTTCAAGTGCAAATTTCGCTGCAAATTCAACCGCTTGTTTTGCCACGAAGGCCTTTAGGATTTGCATCTGCAGGCAAGGCTAAGTAGCTGGCCATGGCGGTCGATCGCAACAACGACGGATAAAAATTAATCATGATTATGTCATCCTAAGGAGCGTAGCGACGAAGGATCCCTGAGATAGCACTTTTTATTGGATCATCTTAGGGATTCTTCGCTCCGCTCAGAATGACATATCGAATCAGCCCCTTAATTTTCGGGCGCGATTTTCAAGGTAGTTATTCTATATTGATTGAAGCGAATACTTGAGCTTTTATCAATTGCATCTCTGCTTTTGTGCTCTGGTTTCTCTAATACCGGTCTATTATACTGCTATTAGAAGGCTTCCCCTGAAGACGAGCGAGAATTAATGATGGTGTTTCAGTCGTAAACAGTATAAAATGCGGAAGC
>CAYGXU010000138.1:0-7626 GCA_964353875.1 uncultured Anaerolineaceae bacterium
AATCACAGTCCTGCGGTCAGGATCAGGTTCGCCTGTTCCCGCCAGCGTTGCATCTCCGTGTTGTAGTTGTCGTACCAGACCGCCATCTCGGGATACCGCTTGCTGAACGCGTCCGGCAGCGGCAGATACGGCAACTCGGGTAGCACCACGCTCGCCTGCATCGTCGAGGCGTTCGTCTTCAGACGGTTGATGTCACCAGTGTCAGCCATGCTGCATCTCCAAGGCGCCTTGCCGGGCAGTGCCCTGCTTCCCCAGTATTTACGCCGCCGCCCGCCCAAAGTCAACCGCCAGAAAAAACCTTGAAAAAACTACTTGACACCCCCGGATCACCTGTGCGAGTGTTCGCGCGCTGAGTCGAGTCAGCAAATGCAGCAACCATGACAAACATCAACCTGAATCTTTCAGTCGCGTCTCTGCGTGGAATGACGTTCCTGTGCGAGTCTTCGCGCGCTGCATTCGTCACTCGACCCCCTGAGACGCGACTAAAGTATTTTGGAGCCTGTTTCCGTGCCAACCAACGAACCATGCACACCTGCAACTTGGAATCCGCCGCCGCTCGTCTGGCCCCTGGAAGGTGAACGCGCACTCACCGCGCACCTGACCTACGAACAATACGGCGCCTACCGGCTACTGGTGGAGGAATACTGGCAGCGCGGCCAACCCCTGCCAGACGACAACCTGCTGTTGTCCAAGATCACCCGCAGCGATCTTTACTGGCCCCAGTTGCTCCACGCCCTCAAGAGGATTTTCAAGGTCAACAACGGTCGCTGGGAATTCCCGCCGCTCGATCAAGCCATTCATGCCGCCAGACTCGCCAAAGAAAGACAGCGCGTTACCATAGACCGGGTAAACCAGAAACGCTGGAACCCGGGAGGTGATGACCCGCTCGATCTGTCCAAACTGACACCGGAGGAACAGCACTTCGAGTTGTTCTGGAGAGAATACCCACGCCGCGTCGCCAGAGTCTCCGCCAGGAAAGCCTTCAAGCGGGCATGGCAAAAGGTGGACATTGACGAACTTCTGGCGGCGGTGAAACGCGCCAAGAAATCACCCGCTTGGAGCAAGAGCGGTGGAGAGTACGTTCCCTACCCGGCCACCTTCCTAAATCAAGAAAGATGGCTGGACTGGGCACCAGGCAAGGACGGCATCGTTAATGACCCAGATGAGGCGGCGCCCACTATCGTTATCGGTAACAAGACCTACACGCTGGAGGTCGGCCCTTCTCCAGTCGAGTTCAACGATACGGTAGAATTCCGCAAGGTGAAGGACCAGTGGCTCGTTTGGACTGCACAACATTGAGGAGACGCCGACATGCAATGGTTTCCACAACTTTATCCAGCCCTGCGACGCTGCGCACGGTGCAACCAGAACATTCAACCGTACACGCCATATTTTAGAGCGGTCAGCGACCCAGATGGCATTGATGAACTGGGTTACGATGTTTGTGCCTTGTGCCGGCCAAAACTATCAGACGAGCCACAGCCAAAGTTTCCGAGGACAAAAACGTGAAACGCCGCAAGAAAGTCGTCTGGATAATTGACTGTGGAACGCTGAAGTCAATTGCGTGGGAGTCCTCGTCGAGGAAATTAGACAAGAAAAAAACCATGAAACGCCGCAAGAAAATCAGGCGCCGTAAGACCGCCTGGATCATTGACTGGAAAACGGTTCAGCCAGTTACCGTGCCGTACAAGTCTTTACCGTTGGCGATTAGGCAGATGGCCGCTTCGGTGAAACTCGACAGGAAGTTTAGAATGGCAAAGCCACGCTACGTGAAAGCGGTGTGTCCATGAAAGAACCAGAGTACAAATGCGTCATGGCTAAGCCAAAACGAATACGGCTAAAGTCGCAGACATTCCAAGTCGCGCGGGAAATGTGGAAGGTCGTAAACTTCAGCGAGGATAAGCATGGAAAGTTGATTCCAAGTGGCATCTCGATTGTGATTCCAGGCCAGCTTCGGATTGAACTGCTAATGAGACGCAAGCGTTGAATTATGGGCGATCTCCATAACACTAGGCGCCAGCCTCAGCCCTATCGCTCAGGTCGGCAGGAACGCCTGCCCCCGCACTCGGAGATTGCCGAACAGGGTGTCCTGGGCTGCATCATGCTCTCGCCCCAAACCTGCATGGCGGAAGCCACCGAACGTCTCTGCGCCAATCCCAACCTCTTCTACGACATGCGCCACAGGGAAATCTACACCACCCTGCTCGCCATGTTCACAGAGGCCAAACCCATTGACGTTATCACCCTTGAGGAACGGCTCAAAGAACGCGGACAACTGGATCAGGCCGGCGGACTTCCCTATGTGGCAAGCTTACCAGATATTGTCCCATCATCAGCAAATTTAAGCTACTATGCTGACATCATGCGTGAGAAGTATCTGCTCCGGCGCATGATTCAGCAATGCACGGACACCATCGGTTCCATCTATGAAGGAGGCAAAGCTTTCGACGCCATGCTCGACGAATACGAGCGTGGAATTCTCTCTGTCAGAACCGACCTCGAAAAATCGCTGCACAACGGTTACATCAGCGTGGCAGAAGTTCTCGGGCAACTGGACAATGATTACTCCGCCGCCCTTCTGCTCAAGGAGAAGTGGCGCCCTGGAATCCCCACCGGCTTCCCCGACCTCGATCATCTCATCGGAGGATTGCGCAGCCCGGACGTGTTCATCATCGCCGCGCGAACCAGCGTCGGGAAAACGTCCCTCTCCATGAACATCGCCGAGCATGTGGTCTTCAATGAGAACAAGACCGTGCTCATCTTCTCCCTCGAAATGAGCGGGAAACAATTGCTCCATCGCCTGGCCTGTTCCATGAGTCGCACCGATGGCAGTTCCCTGCTTCGAGGAAGCTTCAGCGACGATTCCATGAAACGACTCTCCGATGCCGCCGCCAAGATTCAAAACGCCGAGCGCCGGCTCATCATCTGCGACCAGGGCGGTCTGAGCGTCCACGAACTTTCCGCCCGCGCGCGGCGCCTGAAGATCGAGCGCAACGTCAACCTCATCATCGTGGATTACCTTCAGTTGCTCTCCGCCGGCAAGAAATGCAACAACCGCTACGAAGAAGTCACCGCGATCTCGAATGCCGTCAAGGCAATGGCGAAGGAGCTTAACGTCCCCATCATCCTCGTCAGCCAGCTTTCCCGCGCCCACGTCAAGGAGAGCCATATCCCGCGTATGAGCGACCTGCGCGATTCAGGCCGAGTCGAGGAGGATGCCGACATCGTAGGGTTGCTTTACCCTGAAGAAGAAGGCTCAAGCGATGTCATCCTCAACATCCCCAAGCATCGCAACGGTCCCACCGGACTCATTCACCTGACCTGGATGAAAGAATGGATACGCTTTGAATCCGCAGCCAAGATTGACGCCGAAGATATTCCTCCACAAAAAACCTCAACTCCATACCGAGATGACTGATCACAAAAGCAAGTTAAGTACACCGGTGCCCATTAGTAGCCTCGTCAACAGAGTCACCTTCAGCGACGACGATGGTAAACTTACAGAGGCGCGTCCTTTCCTGCTCGGGCACATTTTCGACCCCTTACTTCAAACAGACCCAGAGTTATATGACCAGACTATCTACTACATGCCATTCTGGCTGGAGTTTCTGCCGGGCAAAAATTTCAGGCCGGACTTGAGGAAAAAGCGGATACGCAAATGGCAAAACCTGTTAGACTACTACAAGCTGCCCAGGCTGCATTTGACTAAATTAGACGGCTCGCCCTTGAAGACTTACCGTGCAACCTGCGAACGAAGAAGGGGCGCTACGATAGGCGTCATGCAGGTCAGAGAAGGCTGGCTCTGGACCATGTTCCCGTTGGTGGGCGAAACCTATGAAAATCTTTGAACTCATGGAGTTCGTGAAGTTGCCGAGTGGTACTCTCTACTCAGACATTTTTGAAGGCATCCCAACCGGACTGTTTCGGAAGTGCTACACTGTTCCAAGTCCACCAGAGGAAGGGCCCCCGGCGGACTTTTTTACCGTCTCGCTAATCGCGCAGAGTGAAAACGATGGCATGATCCTCTCTGGACTTCAAAGCCGTTGGGCACTGTTCGACTACGACGCGAAATTCCTCGTTTACGAATCGAACGACGTTGACTTAATCCGAAGCCTGATTCCACCAGCAATATGAATGATCGAATCTCGTTGCCAAGTTACGCTGAATTCAAACGAGCGCAGGTGGCGCTTGCGGAATCATGTAAGAACAAAGAGCCAGAGGAACTTTCTGAATCGGAAAAGTTTGCGATTTGCCTTCTTTCTGGAGTGAAGATCAAGACCCACTCTGCCGGAGACACGGTGGTTGTGTCAACAGCCAGCCCTTGCGGCATTGCAAAGATTGACGGTCAATTCCAAGTTTACATTCTTAATCCTCAAAACAGCCATGAATGACCTTGCCAAAACCAAGCTTGAAGAACTCGCCGACCGCATCCACGCCCTGGATGTCATGGTCAAAGAACTCAACGCGCGCCACGAGGAAGAACGCCGGCGCCTCGCCAATCCCGAAACCCTCCTGTGCGCCGACCTCTCGCACATGCGCTCAGAGGAACGATCAACCGCGAAATGAACACAGCTTCAGCCAAGCCGCACCCAGGGAGACTGCCGGACTCAAGACCCTTGTGAGTGGGACAACTCCATGTGAACGATGAATCCAGCAGCATTCGCGGCCACTGGTTCCAGGCGCCCGGGCAGCTTCGACCCTGATCCGGGCGCCGCAAACCCATCCACAAAACCCATGAGCAAAGTTCCCAACCACGTCAAAGCCAAAATCACCAAAGACTTCAAGCGATCCCTCTGGAGCAAACAGTGCCTCCAGATCAATCCAGACTGGAAAATCTCCCGCTTCGACCAGTTGAACTGGCAGATTCTCCACCACAACCGCCACTACGGCTTCTACGGCTCGATTCTAGACGCTTTGATGGCTCTACCCGGTAAAGCCCTGTCCGAAGCCACCAAAACCTCCCTGGAGGCTCTACAGGAAGCGCAGCAGGGCATCCTGAAAGACATCCGACAAGCCCTCACCAACCCCATCGTCAAGGAAAGCAACCAGTGAACACCATGAATAAAACTACCGCAATGGCCTATCAATCTAGAAACGACGCCGACAGCGCCTGTGAATTCACGTCCATTGTCATTCCGTGGCTTAGCCCCATCACCCAATGAAAAACCCAGCCCTCACCGCCCCCGCCCTGCCCCCGCGCTTCAACCGCCCCTTCGCCCGCCGCCAGTGGCGCCAATCCTACGGCTCAGGCTCCTTCAAACGCCGCGTCAAAAGAGGCCGTGATAAACCCGGCTCCTGGCAGGCGTTCAACGCCGGACTCCACATGCCCATGCCATGAACGCGCCGCAAAACCTGGAACTCTTCCCAAATGACAACCAGCCATTGCCAGAGCATTGTGCCTCATTCTCATTCGGTCCCTGCCAGTTCTGTGAGTATCAACCCACAACCGCCTATTGCACGGACAACAACGACCGCATGGACCCAACGTGTGATCTCTGCCTCGAACGCTTAATGGCGCAAGCCGGACTCCTCCGCGAACCTGAATTCTACGTAATATGAACCACGACACCCCCAGCCGCCAACTCCGCTGGCAACGCGCCAAAGTCGCCTCCGGCTGCTGCCAACGCTGCGGCAAACCCCGCGAACACCCAGACCTCCGCACCCTCTGCCTCAACTGCCTGGAAGTCACCCGTGATAAACGCTACACCCGCTCCAAACACCACAAAACCTATGACTGCCTCTCCCGCAGAATCCGGCAGGAACTCTCAGCAACCCGACCTCCTCCCCCATGAACCCAGACACCGAACCCTCACCATCCCCTTCGGCGACCTCAGCGACGCCCTCCTGGAATCCGAACGCCAGGAATGGATCACCCACTCCCTCACCCATAAACACGGGAACTACATCCTCGAACAGTCCAAAATGAACCACGCTAACCATAATGAGTAAATCCACAATCATCCTGACGATCAAACTCAACTGCGAGCGAGACATCACCGAAAAACACCAGCACAATCTCTTGATGTACTCTCTGGCATTGGTGACGCATCGCCTGCGCGAAATTTACAAGAACGGCGGGCCTGAATCCGGCAACCTGCATGATACCAGCGGGAAACCCTATGGCTCCTTCGTGATGTCAAAATCGGACGCTGGTGCCCATGAAAAATCTCAATCCTGTATTCGCTTCGCTTTCGCGCGCCGACACTTGACCCCAGCGAACTTGTTCCGCCGCCTGATAGCCTGCTGGAAAGGTAAACTCAAGGCAAAGCTCCGTGACTGGTGCTTCTCCGATTACAAATGGGTCACGCGCGCTCAGGTCCAACGTGGAATCTGTGCGGTACGATGGGAATACCGGGAATACCCACTTGTGCAGCGCGTCCTCGCAAGTCTCCAGGAGACAATACGGTAATGATTGGCCCTACCCAGCCTGCTTCTCCACCGCCATCACCCAACACACCAGGAAAAACACTCCCCACATACAACTCAGACCCCCTAGCGTGTCATCAGGCAAAACCAGCCACAGCAATACCCCAACCCCAAAACAACCACCGGACGCATACAGAATCCCACGCTCCCGCCGCTTGAAAAAGTTCACGGCGCCACCCCCTTCGCCCGCTCCTTAGCCCGATATTCCGCCTGCTTCACCCGCTGATACTCCCGCCGGTCTTCCTCGTTCCTGATCGAACGGTAGTAGTCCCCGTTCACCACCCGATACAAATACTCCGCCACCTTCACCAACCTCCTACCCTCTTCCGTCTGCGTCCGACTCTTCGCGTCCGGTGAACACAGCTTCGCCAATACCCCCTCCACGACCTCCACCTTCTCCCCAATCAGAAACGCCACAATCTCAGGGTTAATCTGCACCGTCGTCCCCTGATGCTTCTTGCTCGGTACCATGTGCGAGATCACATAACCCCAGACCGCAAATACCGCACTCCCACTGCCGCGCATCGAACCCTCATACATCGAAGCAAAATGTTTGCCCCAAGACATAACTCATTCCTCACTTTCTAGTTGTTGTTGTTGCTGCCGTTTTTTCACGCACTTTTGCGCAAGCTTTTTCTCGTCCACACCCAACCACTACCACACCCCAACTACATTGTCAACTGTTTACACTCAACCTTAGCATCAACAATGTTGACCCATTCAGAAGCAGAGGCAGAGGCAGAGGCAGAGAGACTACGTACTCAAGTACGTCTTTTGGCTCTTTATTGGGACCCACACCTGGAAGGGGTCCGGGGAAACCATGAAACGATCCCACCACCCACCACCCACCAACCCCTTCTTTCAAAACGTCATCGTAAGAGTCATGCTAAGAGTCATTACTAGATTTAGACCCATCTTTTAATTCTGCTGCCAGGTCTTCAAATTAGCTCAATTGTTACCAGGGAATTGAGAAAAGCCGCATACAGTCATATACACGCGACCGGTAGTGCCCCGGACCCCCGGCCCCGGTTCTCCCTCTCCCCATCGGAGCGGCTTGTGTGGGCGTGTGGGGCGTAGGCTGGGCGATTTGCGAAACAACCGGGCGAAAACAGAGCCTTTCCGATCAGAGGCGATCCAGCCAAGCCCAAAGTCTGCCGGCCATCAAGGAGCCTGCCCCAAAGGTCGAACTTTCGGCGGCGG
>CAYGXU010000139.1:0-7617 GCA_964353875.1 uncultured Anaerolineaceae bacterium
CGATATCGGCGACAAATCGCAACTCATTCTAGAGGAGGTCTGAATCGGCTTTCGTAGTTTATGCCGAAGTAAGCGATATTCACCTGACTATTGAACGCCGATTGAATGCATTCAATCGCTTGGGCTAAAAGGCAAATCTTTTCTAACCGTTGTGATTTAGAGGCTGTCACCCGAATTCACCTAAAGAATATCGAGGTGATGATCTCTACGGAGTGTGAGCAACAAAGATGGGAGACAGGCTTCCCCCAGTAATTTCGATCGTAAGCCGCTCAGGCGCTGGCAAGACTGTGCTCATCGAACGATTAATCGCCGAGTTCAAGCGCCGCGGCTATCGGGTCGGGACGATCAAGCATCACGTCCATCCCGGGTTCGAGATCGACCACCCGGGAAAAGATACCTGGCGACATGCCCAGGCTGGAAGCGACCATGTCGTCATCGCCGCCCCTGATAAAGTGGCTTCTATCCGCAAAGTTGAAGGGGAGCCCTCCCTTGAAGCGCTCGTCGCTGGCATGACTGATGTGGACATCGTCTTTACCGAGGGCTACAGACGAGAAGGGGTGAACAAGATCGAAGTGGTTCGCAGCGCTTTAAACCCGCTGCCACTTTGTGAAGCTGAGGAATTGCTTGCCATCGTCTCAGACCGAGACCCCCTCTATGATCTCCCCCATTTCGGGCTCGATGCAACCAAAGAGCTCGCCGATTTCATCCAGCAAAAATTCCTCAAAGATACGCATCGCATGAAAGGTGATGATGGAAAATAACCCTGAAACCTCGTTCCAAGAGGCCTACCGAAAAACCTTGGATCACATCTATCCTCTGCCTCCAGAGGAGGTCCGCCTTGAGCACCTGGTCGATCGGATCGCTGCTGAAGATCTTTTCGCTCTTGTCGACTCCCCTTCGGTTAATGTCTCCCTCAAGGATGGTTATGCGGTTCTATCCGAGGATATCGCCACAGCGACACCCGATCATCCCATCACTTTACGGCTTACGGGCACAGCATCTGCAGGTCATCCCTGGGAAGGTACGCTCCTGCCCGGCACAGCTGTATGCATCTTAAGTGGCGCGCGTATCCCAGCAGGAGCGCAAGCGGTTGTCTCAGAGGAATTCACACAGGGGCAGGGAGACCAGGCGATCATTATGGCAGATGCCCTTCCCGGAAGAAACATCTTGCTGAGGGGAAGCGATATCGCCCAAGGCCAACGCATCATCGAATCAGGAATGTTACTTCAACCGGCGCAAGTCGGTCTGCTGGCAGCCGGTGGATATGTGAGCGCCAAGGTGATCCAGCAGCCTCACATTGCCATCATCGCTACTGGTGATGAGGTTATCGCTCCGGGCATGCCATTAAAGGAAGGGGCGCTTTTCGCCAGCAACCTGGTCACGCTGGCGTCTTGGTGCACTCACTATGGCCTGAGAACCGTGACCGATGTCATTGGGGATGATCGCCAGCTGCTGCATCGAGAATTGCTCAGCAACCTTCGGAAATGCGATGCGCTCCTCACCAGTGGAGGGGCCTGGAACAGCGATCGCGACTTCGTCGTCCATATCCTGGATGAGCTCGGCTGGACAAAGGTCTATCACCGTGTAAGGCTTGGACCCGGGAAAGCCGTTGCCTTTGGAGTCTGGGAGGGCAAACCGGTCTTCTGTTTACCAGGCGGCCCTCCCTCCAACCAGATGGCCTTTTTGCAGCTGGCCTTACCTGGCCTGATGCATCTTGCCGGTCATCGAAAACCTGGCCTTCCAACGGGTTTTGCTCAACTCGCCACGGAGGTGCGAGGACAAATCGACTGGACACAATTCATCCACGGCTGCTTGGAGGCAGGTGAATGTGGAAACCTCTTCCGCCCATTGCGATTGCCCAGTCGATTGCAGATGATGGCGGGCGCCGAAGCCCTGCTCCAGATTCCCGAAGGGGTGGATCGCATCGCTGAGGGGACTATCGTCCAGATCCAGATTCTCCAATGACCCGGAAAGCAGACTTCCTTGTAATTCATGGTTCTCACATCACCCCTTACTATCCATTCCACCGTAACTAATCAGCCTTATCTGTAAACGCAGACCCTAAAGGTCTTCCCGGCAAGACAAGTGGTTGAATTTGCATCAGATCTGCGCTTGAAAAGTAAGTTTAGATTGCGAAATAGACCTTTAGGGTCTTTGCCTGAGCAGTTGCATTCCACGTGACTAAAGGCCGAGTGCTCCTATGCGCCGGAGCCGATCCCGTCTGTAATTATGGAAAGATGATTAATTATGGGGCAAGAAGAGCGCGCCCCATCTCTCATGAAAGCCAAAGCGGTAACGGCCTCTCGCATTCATTTGCAGCAACATGAGGAGTGCTATCAGGGTGAGATTAGATTGCCCTGCGAGTCAAATTCCATCGGTAAAGGACCGCCCACTACCTCGATTTTATCAGCAGGGATGGCCTCCTTCGCTGCCGATGAAACCAGGAGATTAACAAGGGACAAGGTGTTCTTGATCCAGACCAGCCTCACGTTGTTTTCATCCTTAGGCCCGATGGTCCGAAATGCTGCCTGCAGCGCCTCACGATCATTGGGAAGCGTGATCGGGATGCGAGCTTTCTCCGGCGCGATGGCGGTGATGCAATTTAGATAGGTGACCTCCTTGTCAATCTTCTCCACGCAGCGCTGGGTGGTGAAATCGGCCAATCCGATTCCAATGGCGTTTCCGTAGGTCTCCGGAGTGAGATCGCGCACGATGATGCGCGTGATGCGGGGGCTGGTTAACTCTTCTTCGTAGATATTCTCGATGCGACCGATGACCTTTGTATCCATCCCCGCCCCACTGATGTTTTTTCCAAGTTGGTCAACAAGCAAGACATCGATCTCATCCAGGGGCAATTTGATCGAAAGAATGCGCGCATAGGCGAGCAATTCCTGCTCAACCCGCTCCATCTCATCGGGCAATACTACCTCAATTCGTGCGGTCTGATTGTCCGGTCCATCGATCATGGCAATCCCACCCAGAATGGGCAGTTTCTCAAGATATACTCGCGCTACTTCACGGATGGTCTCTTCATATCCCAATGCGACGGCGTATTGATGTGTCTCGATCGCTCCCTGTATCCTACCCAAGCCAATCGCCATCATCTTCAAAAGGCCGCTCTCGATCTTCCCATGGAACTCGGTGTGGACTTTAATGCGGTTAACCAAAATGATATGGTCACATGTCAGCAGATTCTCATCGGCGTACACTGGCACCCCTTTAGGGGTCTTGCCAATGGCGCGGACAGCAATGGTGTCGATGATCGGCGCTCCGACCTTCTCCGGAGTCAGACCCAATTCCGCCAGCACATGAACCTGCCCAGCTCCGGTGCCACCCCCATGCGATCCCATCGCCGGTAAGAGGGACACCTCGGCGCCATGAGCTTTCAGCAACTCAACCAAGCTGCGTACTACCCTGGGATAATTGCATATCCCCCGCGACCCGACGGCGATGATCACCTTTGATCCTGGCTGGATACGGCTCAACATCCCTTGTTCGGAGACAGCCGTTTGCAAACTGCGCTCGACATCCTCGAGTGCGATGGGCTTGATTCTTTGCTGGATACGATAGAGCTGTGGGAATTCCATAGTTATTCACCCCTTTGAGCAGGTTTAAACATAAAAACCGATCCTAAACTTATTCCTTCCATGATGGAGGCATGGCTTTCTAACCCCAAGTCGTACTGGCCTTTATAGATGAAGCAATGCATTTTGCCATAGTTCCAACTCATTTATATTTATTTTTTGCACTTTGGAAAAGCCACGTCTGGAAGGAGTGCCGCCTCTCAGCTTAAGATGATCAAGGCAATCATGACCAATGTCATGAGACCGGTCCCCAGCCCCATCAGAAGCTGCTGATTCGCCTGCGCGGCAACATAGAGCAGGAATGGCAATCCCAGGATCATCAATAGAGCTAACCCTTGAAGCAAGGTCTTGTGTTCTTTCAACCACATTCGAACACCTCTTTTGGACTCTTCCATCATCCCGCCGTGAAACGATTTATGTCCATACCCTTCATCTGGTGAGGATCCACACGATCGAGCCAATGACCGCCGTAATTATGATCCCATAAACAATCGTGCGTCGAAGTACCTGTCCTTCCTCGCCAGCCAAACCAGCTGTGCTGCAACCGACAATGATCTTCGCTGGAGCAAGCATGCTCCCCAACGACCCTCCGGTGGTCTGGGCTGCCAGGATGATCGCCGCCGGCAGATGAAGCAAATGAGCCGCCTGTTGCTGTAAAGCGGTGAAAACCACATTGGAGTTCGTGTTCGATCCGGTCATAAAGGCACCCAGAAGGCCGATAAAAGGAGAGAGAAACGGAAACAACGGCTTTAAGGCTTGGCTAAGGCCAAGGGCAAGTGCATAAGTCATCCCACTCATGCTCATGATGGTGGCGAAGCCAACCATCGTGGCGATGCCGATGCTCGAACGTACTGCGCTGTGGATAGTACTTGATAGGATGCGCTTCCAGGCTCCCGGCTGAAAATGACCAGTGAAGGCAAAGATCGCATATCCAATGAGCGAAGCATAAGCCAGTAGGGCGCCGGCATGACCAAAGATACTGATGGCTTTCCCCGGTCCAGCTTCCGTCGCCCAATCAAGTGAAGTTCGTATCTCAGGGAACGCCAAGTTCAGCTCGATACGGTTGAGAAACTGATGCACAGGTGTGACAAGCTCTGCCACGGTTACGATCACAACCAAGATCATGTATGGGGAGACGGCAAGCACCAAAGACATAGGCCTGTGAGCTTGAGAGATCGACTCGGACTTCTTCTCACCACCCGCAATATCCTCGCCTGCCATTGGCCGGCTGCGGCGGTAAAAAGCGAGGCGCGCCACCAATGCACTGGCTGCCAGACCAGCCAACCCAGCGACAAAACCGGCCAGATTCCAGAGCCGATGGATCGCCAGGAGATATTGTGTTCCAGCCATCGCCGTGCCAATCAGCAAGATCCCCAGCCAGCCGCGTTTCAACGAAGAGATCCCATCGAACGCCCAGGCAGCAGCGATCCCACAGGCGAAACAGGCCACGCCGAGCAGCAGGGCAGACCAGGGCGCCAAGACTTCGCCAGATAGGCCCGAAGCAGCGATGAGGGCGTTGAATGAAGAGGCGATATCCCCGAAGGTGACCGACCAGGAATGCCCGGCCGCAACTGCAGCCACCGAAGTGACCGGAGAGAAGCCGAGCCCCATCAGCAGGGGGGCCACAACCGCAATGGGCACCCCAAAGCCGGCCACGCCCTGCAGAAAGGCGCTGAATACCCAGCTCAGGATCAGCAATTGTAGCACCCGATCTTGGGTCAAACGAACGATCCCTTGCGCAATCACCTCAATCGCGCCCGCTTCCTTCACGACATTAAAGAGGACCAACGCCATCCAGATGATGTAGAGGACAAAGAGCGAAAGCAAAACCCCACTCGCCTGTGAATAGGCGATCAATTCCAGGTCCGCTCCAAAGAACAGGAGCGAAGAGAGCAACGCCACAAGCCAACCTACCGCCCCCGCCCTGGCGCCTCCCCAACGAAAGACGACCATCAGGATCAGCACACTGGCGATCGGTGAAAAAGCGATGAGGAATTTAAGCAGGCTGACTGGTTGATCGCTCATATATCTCAATCCATCAAATTGCCGAGATGAGGAGCTACCGGTAAGAGACGATTCCCATCCCTCTTCCCAGTTTTCGGGACTTCAAAGGATGACTTTAATTCTCTATTGGGCTCGATCATCACTCAGAGAAAGATTCCTAACATAATGTCAATAAGTTCAAGATCAATGATCAAAGGCTCCTACTTCGCAAACCATCGATATCTTATGATCGGAAAGTTTACCACATGGTTTTTATAGGGATATGAAAGTGAATCGCCCTGCGACAAGCTGCGTGGCATCCAATAGCGGAAGGGTTATTATGGGGCTGCCGCCCAAAGCCCCACTTTACCATTCATCATATTTTTATTAATAACTCATACAAAAAGCTTTTTCCTAGTGCTCCAAGTTCTCATCTGTCTTCTTCCTTTATTTTAAGCAGCTATAATATCCATATGCGTCAGAGTAGCCATAATCGTGCTCCTTCACACTCATTTATTCAAGGGCTATAATCCTCTCAACCCTATCGCTACTGCCATGAGGTAATTTGCTCATCCAATTCAACTTAGCGAATAGACTACTCAATAGATAGAATGAAACAAATCCTCTCCCGTGCATGGACTGCCCCGCTTTTCCTGCTGTTTGTGACAATTGCTACATACGGATTGCTTATCCCCAAGCTCGGCTTCTATTGGGATGACTGGCCGAAGGTCTGGTTCCTGCATACCCTTGGTCCGTCCGGTTTCAAACAAGTCTACGCAATCGATCGTCCCTTCCTTGCGTGGACATATATGATCACCACGCCCATTTTCGGAGAGCGGCCTCTCAATTGGCAGATCTTCGAACTATTCTGCCACTGGTTGAGCGCTATATCCGTCTTGTGGACATTAAAGATTATTTGGCCCAACCACGCACGGGAGGCCTTGTGGACAGCCCTCCTCTTTCTTGTTTACCCGGGCTTTAGCCAACATTCCATTTCCTTAATCTACAGTCATTATTTTCTCATCCTGGCATTATTCATCTTCTCCCTCGGCACAATGGTTTTGTCGATCCGAAAGCCTCGTTGGTTCTGGCAATTGACGGTCGTTTCTATATTGACCTCTGTCTACTGCATTTTCTCAATCGAGTACTTCTCAGGACTGGAACTTCTGAGGCCCATCCTCCTATGGTGGGCTTTGAGCGAAAGTCCGGATTCACCTCCGCCTCGGAAAAGACTCCTTCGAAGTCTTGCCTTATGGTCTCCATATCTAGCAATCTCCTTGATTTTTGTGCTGTGGAGAGTGTGGGTAATCCGATTCCCAACTTATCAGCCCCTCCTGCTCGAAAGTTTTATTCAAAAACATTGGCTTACCCTTATCCATCTATTACAAACAACTGTTTCAGATGTGATTGAAGTCAGCATCTACGCCTGGGCTCAAGTATTCAGACCCCCAACTGTGATGGATTTCGGACTTAAATCGACTTTAATGCATTGGGGCTTGGTTGTATTCATAGCAATCTCGATAACCACCTATTTGATAATTGGCAAGAGGACGTCATCCAACGAATCAGCATCTTCAATCCCCATGATTGTCTGGTCTAAGCAGGCATTCATCACTGCGCTTGCTTCTCTCTTTGTTGGCGGGTTGCCGATCTGGATTGCCAAACTACCCATGAGTCTAGACTTTCCTGAAGATCGCTTCACGCTCCCCATGATGTTTGGTGTAAGTTTATTGATCGCCAGTATTTTTTCATTGCTTCGATGCAACAACCTGCTTAAGATCATCATCGTTGGATTGATGGTCGGGCTGGCAAGTGGGAAGCAATTTCAGTTTGAGAATGAGTTTCGACGTGCATGGGAAGATCAGAAGCGTTTCTTCCACCAACTTTCGTTGCGAGTCCCAGGATTGGCGCAAGGAACCACGATTGTCATCAACAAAGAATCCATCATCTATGCCAGCGACAATTCCCTCACAGCCCCCATCAATTGGATATATTCACCGAACAATTCATCAACCGAAATGGGCTATATGCTCTACGATCTTAATGTTCG
>CAYGXU010000140.1:0-5713 GCA_964353875.1 uncultured Anaerolineaceae bacterium
CCAGCACACTGGGCAAGAGATGAGAGACCTGGGGCAGCCCCCTTTAAATCTCTTCCCTTTAGGGAAGGGATTTAGGGATGGGTCGATTTCGCGCTCTGATTTTTCTTGTCATTATTTGACGGTCCCCTCTGGCGGATCGGGATATTTTAAGTAAAACTGGATATCCTCCTCTGCCCACCCCTGCCCCTCCCTAAAGGGAGGGGTTTTAGGGATGGGTCATTATCGCTCTCCGACCCTTCTCGTCATCAGTTAATAAAGGATCCTATCGATCCCGGTTATGATCCAATAATCGCCTTCAGCGCCGATCATTTTAATGAATCGTCTCATCACAGACATACACCCGGATATTTTATGCGCGCTACGCCGAGAATTCACTCGTCAGAAGCGACCAATTCCGATAATGTAACCACACGATAGCCTCGTAGCGTCAGCTCGGGCAGAATAGTCTCAAGCACCTCTACAGTACGAGCGCCGCGCGAGGCATAATCGTGTAGCACGATCACTGCCCCCGGTTGAACTTTCCAGAGGATGTATTTCTGAATAAACCATGCAGAACCTATCTGTGGATCGAAAGGATACACCGAACCCAACGCACAGCGATATCCATGTCTCTGGATGATCTCTAACATGTCTTTGTTGTACCACCCCGATCCCGGGCGAAACCAGCGAACTTCAGAGAATCCTGATAGCAATTCATCCGTTTCAACTAATTGTGCTTCGAAGTCGGAAAGGGGCAATTGAATACTTGGCTCATCGAACTTGAGGTGATTTCCAATCTCGTGTCCTTCACCCACGAGACGATGGACGATCCCCTCATTTCCGGGGATGCGACTGCCGATTACGAAGAATGTCGCATGTGCATTATATTCTTTAAGACGGTCTAAGATCTTTGGGGTCTCAACCGGATCAGGGCCATCGTCAATTGTCAGAGCAACGACCAACCCTTCAACATCCACAGAGTATAAAACAGCAGGTGAGGCTTTTCGCAATCTGGCGATAACCCATTCCGGTTCGAGTAGAACAATGCTGCCCGTTGCTATCAACGCAATCGCAAGCGTTCCCAGGAGAATCAGTATTCGTGATGACATGCGTAAGAATTGCTTACTCGACTGCATTCAATTGTACAAGTTTGATTCTCATTTGGCTATTGATCTCATGAATATGAAATCCACACAATCAAACCAATGTAAGAACGATTACTCAACCAACATCCGTCTCAACACTTTACCCACAAAAGACTTGGGAAGCTCTTCTCGGAATTCGATATCCCAAGGTACAGCGTACGCTTCCAACCGTTTTCGACAAAGCTCTATCAATTCCTCCTTGGATAACTTCGTACCTGGTCGTGGTACAACGAAGGCTTTTACCCTCTGACCACCCTCACCTACAGAGACTCCCACCACCGCAGCTTCCATTACTTTGGTATTCTCGTAGAGCACCTCCTCAACGTCTCTGGGATACACACTGTACTCGCCAGCCATGATGGTATCGCGTTTTCGGCTGATGATTTGGAAGAAACCATCCTCATCCATTACAGCAACATCACCGGTATATAGCCAACCATCACATAAGACTGACTCGGCTGATTCCCCATCATCCTCCAGATAGCCCTTCATTACCTGCGGTCCTTTAACCAGTAATTCGCCTACCTTCCCCTGAGGAAGATCCATTCCGGTCATGATATCTACAATCTTCGCATCCGTATTCGGGATGGGGATGCCGATGAAACCAACTTTTCCGGTGCGTTCAAAAGGATTGACATGGGTGACCGGTGATGCTTCCGTCAGCCCATATCCCTCCACCAACCTCCCGTGAGTGAGTTT
Organism: uncultured Anaerolineaceae bacterium; assembly: GCA_964353875.1. Lineage (GTDB taxonomy): Bacteria > Chloroflexota > Anaerolineae > Anaerolineales > E44-bin32 > MGNI01. The sequence continues at coordinate 1,824 of CAYGXU010000140.1, forward strand.
TTCAAATTTCTCTTGCACTTCAATGGGCAAGGGAGCTGCGCCACTTACGCAAGCCTTAATGGAAGAAAGGGCATAAGAGCGGATTCCGGGGGCATTATTTATCGCCATGTAAATCGAGGGCACCCCCGGAAAAATCGTCGGGCGATATCTTTTAATATGTGCAAGCACTTCTTGCAGTTCAAAATGGGGCAGCAAAACAATGGTCGCGCCCATGGCGATGGGAATATTCATAGCAGTCGTCATACCATAGCTATGTGTTAACGGTATTACAGCCAGGAAAGTCTCCTCCCCGGCATGCAAATCGGGGATCCAATGCCTCGTCTGAAGTGCATTAGCGACCAGGTTATTATGGGTTAAACCAACCCCTTTCGGCTCGTCGGTTGTACCGCTGGTATATAAAATCACAGCAAGATCTTCATTAGACACCTTGACTGCGGGAGGTTCCCGAGAGGCATCCATCATCATCCTGTCCATGAAGCTCCCTACGCGTTCCATGTCCGGCTCAACACTCTGCCCCAGACCTGCTGCCTCCCAACGTGCGAGGAGTTGACGATAGACGCGTGCAGAGACTACATTCTGAATATCCGCCAGGACAACCTTGAGCGGAAGTTGGGTTTTGACCGCCTCGGCTAACCCCGCAAAGACGCTTAATGTCACAAAAACCTTTGCCTTGGTCTCACAGATCTGATCGATGATTTGCGCAGCATTTGCATCTGGATTCGGAAGCACAACGATACCGCCTATTTTAAGTGTGGCGTAATAGGCGATAATCATTTGCGGGGTGTTGGGTAAAACCACCATGACACGATCGCCCGGTCCCACACCCAATCCATGCAAAGCATGGGCGAACTGGTTTACCAGTCGATCCAATTGTTGATAGGTCAATTTCGAACCATAAAATACCGTCGCCGTTCGCCTGGGAAAACAATCAGCAGATGTTTCTAAGAATGCATGCAATGGCTGAGAAGGGATCGGAATGGTATGGGGTGTGTGCTTTCCGTAAAAGTTCAACCAGGGACGATCAGAAGCTGATGGCGGTTTCCTCGCCTGATCGCGCCATGAGAATCTGGAACTACCTTCCTCACCAACGAAACGCTCAATGGCGCGATTGACCGCCTGACATCGCTCGAGTTGAACCTTATGTTTTGAGGCTCCAACATCAATCACCTCTGCTCCATGGATTCTCTCGGCGACTCGGTCAAATACATAGCGCGGAAAATAGCGATCCCTCTCGCCGGTAATTACCAAAGTCGGCGTGTGGATTTCCCGAAAAAGATCCCAGCCTTTCCACTTCTTCATGTTGTTTAACATCATCCGCTTCATAACATGGACTTCTGCATTCCATCTTGGTCGGTAACGCCATAGCGGTCGAAAGGCTGCAGCAGGCACGCGAGAAAGAAGGGAAGTGGCCCGCGGCAGAGGATATTCACCCGCTGTCGAGATGAGAATCAATTTCTCTAATCGCTCTGGGTAAGCAGCCGCATACTCGGCACATATTGAACCCCCAAAAGAATGGCCAACCAGAATAAATCGTTCCGGCAGATTGAGCTCTGCAGCGATAGCATTCAGGTCATCAACCAATTCCGGCATAATATATTGCGTAAACGGCGCGTCGCTCTGACCATGCCCTCGCAGATCCGGCGCGATCACACGATAATTCCTTGCGAAATGGTTGATTTGATATTCCCAGGTCTCTGCACAGCCGGCATATCCGTGTACAAATATGATCGTCCGCTCAACCCCCTCGGGTTGGATGTCGATCCCACTCAGATAGACATCGGAAAGGCCGCGAATGGGAACTTGGAATCGGTATAGATTAAAATCCAATTGGATATCTTGACGTTTAAATCCGCGCAATTGCTTTTTCATCTTCACTTCCTTTGGCGAATGCAATGAAGGTTCAGCAATGTACTTTGTTGCTCTTTAGATTGTTAACCCCTTATGCCCGCGGACGTCGCTCTCCATCCCCCCTATCCAATAGAGGCTCCAGGCGTGAAAGAAACCGCAGGCTTGGCTCTCCTTTGATTCCATCTCCCAGCTTTACACGACTTGCATCCAAATAGAAGGCAAAATCCTGCAGACATCCGACCAAAGCTGTTTCCAATGCTTCATTCAACTGCACATCCGTTTCCCACCACCAATCCTTGATGATAAACTCACCCGATTTTCGATTAAATCCGGGTTCAAAACGTGCCACGAAACGATCTCCATACAGCAAGGGCAGAACGTAATACCCGTACTTACGCTTGACAGCTGGTTTGTATACCTCCCAGACATAATCAAAATCGAACAACCAGCGCAATAGGTTGCGATCCCAGAGAAGATTGTCCAAGGGAGCCAGAATCGCTGCTCGGGGATTGTTCCGCCCCTGAGCCAAAATTCTCTCCAGCATCGTCCAATCTTGCTGACGGATATAGAACCTCCGTTGAGGGAGTTCCTCCACAGCCAGCGATAGAAGTGCGCCTCGCTCATAGAGACGCTGGATGATTGCTGAGCGTTGATCTTTCGTCCTCACTTCGAGGATTCCGCCCCAAAATTCCGAGGCGCCCAGATGCGCAATGCCCAGTCCTCCAATTCGTCGGAGAAAATGCCATTCCTGGAAGGCCTCGCTGGTCGGATGAGGATCGGAAGCCGCCAGCAAGTCTGCCGGAAGCAGGCGGTCTGCCAAATCGAAGACCCGCCGAGTCCCGACGCGGTGATGGATCAGCAATTTCCCCATTGCATATAAAGAATCCAATGCCGCCTTGGTCAGACTGGAAGACCTGCCCCAGGACCAATCAATCCTCTCCTGAAGATCGAGATCGATGGAAGACTTCGCCCCCCCATTACGGATTGACTCAAGCACGAAAGGCGCAACCCTCATGGAGGGGTTTTCAGGACCACCGTAATGTTGCTGAACATGAGCGCGGTGACGAGCAAAACAGGGCCAATCATGGCGAGCATATATCGAGGCCATCTTATCCCACCCATCCAACAGGAGACGATCCTCGTATACCAATTGCTCCAAGAAGTGAGAACGATATTTCCTAACACGGGACTGCAGCACCAGGTCGGGGTTACGTCCAACGACATTGACTGGATCGAATTGAATACAGCCGACATGGCTGATAAAATTTACGATCTGCTCTTTTCCCTTTAGACTCCTGGGTGGCCATAAATGTTGATGGGCCAGCAAGAAGCGCCTGGCTTCCGATTTGCTGATCTTGATCGGGGTATTTCCTCGTTCCTGTGGAGTTGCATATGAATTATTCTTCACTCTCTGCGACCTTCCGGGGGGGAAAATTAGTGCTCACGCTGCCTGCCTAATACGGAGTGAATAGTATCCATGTTAATCGATAGGATTTTCCGCTATTACCGCGATTCGATAAGGGTATAGCTTCGCATGCATAACGCCATGTTGTACCGCCGGATCATTATTCATCACCTCTCGGGCGCTCTCTTCTGTCTTAGCACGGAATATCACGATACCGAAACTATCCTCATCCACATTCAATGTTCGTCCAGCCAGGATGACCACACCCCGAAGCGCCAAGTCTGAAAGATAATCAAAATGCTTTGTGATAATTTCAGCCTCCTGTGCTGAAGGACCTTCGGATAACATTTCCAGTCGTGTGGGTTGGATCCGATAGAGATAGTGCTGTGTCTCCGGCATCTTGTTTCTCCAGGAATGGATGGCTTCAATTCTACATCCATAGGGTTGAAGAGGATCGATTGGCCTCAGATAATGTTTCTCTCAGTCTTCCTACGCGGCAGTGTGGCTAGACGTTTTTCCAATCACAAAGGGTAGTTTACGGAAACATTCATGCTTTTCGGTGCAATCTTGCGCAGGTTGCTCGCGCTGAGAACCCATTGAATCTCTCCAGGTACATGCCCATGGACTTGAAGTTTTA
>CAYGXU010000140.1:5813-7453 GCA_964353875.1 uncultured Anaerolineaceae bacterium
GCGCTGAGAACCCATTGAATCTCTCCAGGTACATGCCCATGGACTTGAAGTTTTATCAAAGCATCCTGTGGTTGCCCTTGAAGCAAATCCTTCAACTCCTGATTAAACGCCTCACTATAGGTGCTTGCAGTATTCAGGCTGAATTGAAGCATCGGGCGAGTAGGCAGGGGTTTGAAGGACACATCGATCAATTCCCATTTGTGTCTTTCACCTTGTGAAAATTCAAGCATCACATAGCCCTTCTCTTCTTCCCTCTCAATAAACGACGTTCTTTCCACCGAACCGGGATAAATAACATGTGTGGCCATTGGTTCTGCTGACAGATCATGTGTCAGGATTTGCTGGCGATGGATGTGCCCCGAAAGGACAGCCGCAAAACCTCCTGGGATGTCCCTTCCACGCACGACCTCGGCGCCACTTCGAAAGGTATAGTCAGAAATGCCAACCGTAGCGCCCTCCACAACCTGATGCATACACAGCAAACGAAGATCCGCCTGCACGGATTTGTAACCAGTCTGTGCGACCAACAACGGAAATCGTTCGCGCACATCCCTCGAATAAGGAAATCCAGAAATGGAAATCCGTTCACCTCTGATTGCCAACTCGAAAGTCCTTGGCTTATCAAAAATATACAGGTTGGGATGAGCCGACCAGAGGTGAAGAGGGATACGAGATCGCTCATGATTTCCTGGCACGAGGTAGACTGGGACACCCCGCTTGGCCACTTCGACCAATGGCTCCATGGCCATGTGGACTAAAGCGGCAGGTATTCTGCTGCGGTCAAACAGATCGCCTCCATGCACAACCAGATCAACCTCTCTTTCAAGCGCAGGATGCAATGCTCTTTTGAAATTAGTGAAAAAATCCTCCCCTCTGCGACGTCTCTCGATACGCGGTCGAAGAGGGAAATCCAATCCTAAATGGCTATCGGCAACCAATAGAATTCGGATGTGAGGGAGGGACAAGCGATCCTTCCTATCATGAGATTATATTGAGGGTTGTGAACCAACCTGAGGCCATCGTCCATAAATCAACTGGCCATCCTGTAAATATCCTGTCAAGCCGATAATAGCACTAATGTTCTAATGAGTCAAAGGATGATATTGACGGGTTTCGAACCTTAAAATCGCAATAACCTCAGGTACTCCCTCCAGCGGGTTTGGAACCTGGGGTAGGGCGAATGGATGAAATCGAAGGTTCGTGATCTAAAGTAAGGGAAGGCGCATCCGGGCTACCAGCACAGGCGGAATTTCATGGAAATTTGCGCCCCACGACAATGGATTCTCACTTGCCGGATAATCCGGTGGAAAGGCCCGCTCTTCAAACCCATCCAGAACAAAGCCGGCCTGAAAGCCCTCATGCAATAAATCTTGAAGGGGACGATGAAAAAGGAGTTGCGGCTTGGATTGCCCTCGTATCGCCACTGCATGCCTCACCGTTGGGGAAAGATAACCAAATATCTTGACCGAATATACGGTTACCACCTGCCCCTCTCGATCTTCTAACTCGGCAACCATTTGCATATGGGGACTATTGAAGCAGGGATGCAATACGGAGAAAACAAAGCGGCCTCCAGGTCTGAGCAATTGAGGCAGAGATCGCATGATAGGACGGATATCAGCGATATCGAACAAAGCCAT
>CAYGXU010000141.1:0-7391 GCA_964353875.1 uncultured Anaerolineaceae bacterium
TTTCAGGCCTTGGACATTGTGATGCTTGGACGAACCCCCTATCTAGGATGGCTAGGACGCGAGGGTGAGACGGATCATCGTATTGTCGCCGAGGTGATGGAGAAGACAGGCACGGCTCAACTGGCAGGGCGGAGGGTGGGGGAGCTCTCAGGGGGTGAACAGCAAAAGCTATTGATCGCACGTGCTTTGGCTCAAACCCCCTCCGTGCTGCTCTTGGACGAGCCCACAGCACATTTGGATTTAAAGCATCAAGATGAGGTCCTTGGCCTGGTGCGCTCTTTGGCTTTGGATCAAGGACTGTCGGTGATGATGACGTTACATGATCTCAATCTGGTGGCGCGCTTTGCCGATCGAGTGGCATTGCTTTCCAACGGAATGGTTTATAGATTAGGGAAGCCGTCGGAGGTGCTCACGCCTCAAGACTTGGCGACAGTCTACGGGCTGGAGATTCATGTGATTCCTCATCCCTTTCGAGGGACGCCGTTGGTGCTTTCTTGAGGAGCGCTCCTCAGAGGCACAGCAACGCACTGAGAGATATCGGAAGATGGCTTTAAAGAGGGATTGCGCCCGAGGGAATTCTGTTTCAGGTAAGCACCCTGTGAATTGGAAATTTGTGTTCCGCGGAGGGGGTTTCGCCCTCTTATTGTTGGTCTTTATACTGATAGCTTCTGGCTTCCTGCTGCGGAATCTATTGGCCGCGCCTGCCTCAGGACCGCTACCGCCACCACCCATTATCACAGCCCCAAGAGGGCAGTTACCCTCCGTCCCGGTTGGTTTGAAGGAGTGGGCCAGATATCAGGGGGAGGAATATCAGCCGGCTGGAAGCGGCTTTTTCTTTCTTCTTGACAATCGAACCGTAGTCGTTGCAACGACCGCCCACAGTGTTGCGCTCAGCAGAAGCGATCACCCCCTCGAACGGATCGCCTTGGGCGTCGCCGATGAAGCTGGTTTTATCGCCGAGATGAATACGCTCTTTGGCGAACCAGGGAAGCCCAGGCTAGGACGGGGGTTGACCGGCGATTTCATCCTCTTGAGGGTCGATCACCCGATTGATCCAGCTTTGGTCCTTCTGCCTGATCCGCGCGGGGAACCGCAGGCGGGAGAGCGGGTCGCTCTCTATAACGGTTTAGGAGATGGATCAGGGGGCCTAAGCGTCCGTATGGGGACGGTTCAGGTTATGAACCGATACGGGGCATGGGTGGTCATGGATGAGATCTTTCACCCGGGAGGGATGAGTGGCTCGCCCTTCTTGAGTGAACACACGGGCAAAGTATTGGGGATGGCTCTGGCGGCAAGTCAGCGGGAGGATGGGACGGTGATCGGCATGCACCCGATTGGCTCGTTGGTCGAGAAGGGGAAGGCAGCTTCCACTTTTCCTGAAATATGGGAGTATCGACCTTGAACGCAAATATACAGAATAATGTGTCGAGGGTTAGTGTGAATATCGGCGAGAATCGGACGAGAAGAACCTTTTACCTATGATTATTCGTGGGGAATCGGAAGAGAAAAGACCAGGTGCATATCTGATTAAAATTTATATCCGCAGAATGATAGAATAAGCCGAGGCGCGGCGTTCAATTTTAGTTTATCGCGTTGTGTGTCCTGTCCTGTAATGAATATCTCCCTTGTGAAGCAAATTATAGGAGGAGTAGTGAAACGAATTCAGAAACAAACGCTTCACTTCTTATTCCTTGGAATCATGTCTATTTTGGGAGTTGTTCTTCTCCTTTACCAGACACGCTTCGGCCTGGGAACAACAGGGGATTCAGTGCACTATCTCATGGGAGCCCAGAACCTCCTTAATGGGAACGGATATAGTCGCTGGTCGGGAGGGGGAGAAATTCGACCCATCACGATGTTCCCTCCGGCCTACTCTACTGCCCTGGCAGGTATAGGATGGATGAACCTTCCAATCTTTGATACGGCGAGAATCCTGAACATACTTTTGTTTGGGGTAAACATCTTCCTTGTTGGTTTCCTGGTCTATAGTTATACGCGTTCCATCTGGCCTTCGGTCATTGGCGCCGGTTTTTTCCTGACCGCGAATGACATCGTCATGTGTCACAGCTGGGTCCTAACAGAAGCGCTTTTCATCTCTCTAATGTTGTTGACGATCTACTCTTTGGTTCGCTATATGGATACAAATAAACCTCTTGGATTGGTTCTGGCAGGAGTTTTAATCGCAGCGGCGACATTGACACGCTATGTGGGTTTGAGTCTGCTAACAGCGGGCCTTGCAGTGATTGTTTTCTTGAGTAACCGAAAATGGGAAAAGCGTTTGCTTGATTGTATTTTATTAAGCGGTATCAGTCTGGCGCCTGTCTATTTGTGGTTGAGGAGGAATGTCGCCATTGCGGGTACCGCTGTCAATCGCGAATTTGCCTTTCACCCCATACAAGTTGAACTGGTCCGAGCTTATCGGGCGGAAATCTCTTTCTGGTTTGCTCCTAGACAGTTGAAGGTCCCCCATTCAATACGAAAAGCCCTGATGTTGCTCCTGGGGATTCCAGCGCCGGCTCTTTTTTTCCTGCTTGACATTCGTAATCATTTTATGAAAAAGCCTAGACAACGAGAGGCGTTCTGGACATTGCCCTGGTTTCTGGCTTTCTTTATCGCCAGTTATTTTCTGATTCTCTTTTTCAACTTGACCCTGTTAGATGCCCTCACTGATTTCAATACGGTGGCTAGATATCTGCTGCCAGTTTATATTGCAGCCATTATCCTTTTTGATGTCGTATTCTTTCAACTATTGCAAAGAATCAAGGGATGGGCTCCTCGTATTGCGCTCTCTGCCATTGCCTTCTTCTTAATGGCTTTGAATGCACAAACCACATTCTGGCAGTTAATGGATCCCATCCCCTCGCTTGGCTACACAGGTATTAAGCAAGAAAGGCTAGACATTGTCGAGATGTTGGACTCCATTGATCGCTCAGTTTCCATCATTTCAAATGATCCTGAAGCGGTCTTTATTTTTGCCAATCGTCCAGCGTATATGATGCCTATCGAAATTGACGCTCATACTGGTATGGCGAGGGGTGACTTCGATGCACAAGTTGAAGCGACGAGGGAAAAATTATCTCGGGGTAGCTGGTTGGTATTATTCAGCCCCATGACGGATGCGGAATTAGAGCTGGCAAGACTCCTTGATGCCACCTTGATGGATGCATTTAAGGGAGCTTTGTTCTACGGCTACCCTCAAGCGATTGATGAATAGACTTCTGGTTTAGGCAATCATCCGGCCGATAGTAATGCGCCGCCATTTGCAGTCAGTTTTTTGTAGAGAAATGAGCCAGTAAATCGTTTGCTAGGATTTTTGAGGGTGTATTCGTTTCATCATTATTGAGTAAAAGGTACCATGAATACCCCTTATTCCGAACATAGAGGAGTCGGAATGAGAGGAGTTATGGATGTGATGGATGGTAGAATGTGCATGTTCAAGACCCAGCCAAGAAAAATGAGTTTGTTGTCAGGAATGAAGAAAATCTTATGAAGATCTCTATGCATGGATAACTGAAGAAAAGAATCTCGAGCGATCATGTCAAAAAACAAAAACGCCACACTCTGGATAATCCTCTTGGGTCTTCTCTCTCTCATGGGAATTGCGGTCATGCTCTTTCATACCCGGATTGGACCCGGAGTCACCGGGGACTCCGTCCATTATGTCATGGGCGGCCAGAGCATCCTCGCCGGAACTGGATATAGCCGGTTTTCTGGAGGAGGGGAGATCAAGCCGATCACCGGTTTTCCTCCTTTTTATTCTTTGATCCTTGCGGTGATAGGGCTGACAAAGGTAGATTTCTTTGAAGGAGCACGAATATTAAACGCGATTCTATTTGGGGGAAGTATTTTTCTCGTTGGCTTATTGATCTATCGTTATACCAATTCAATATGGGCATCGCTCATTGGCGGCGCGCTGATCCTCACCTCTCTTTCTCTTGTTGAAATTCATGCCATGGTGATGACCGAACCACTCTATATTTTCCTGTCACTGTTGGCGCTCTTCGCACTCTGCAAGTATCTAGACACCTATAGCCCACCTTTTTTGTTTCTCGCTGCTGTCATTGTGGGTCTATCCATCATAACTCGCTATGTGGGCTTGAGTCTGGTTGCAGCAGGTGGTTTATCGATTATATTGCTGAGCACAACCCGCTGGAGAAAGCGTTTCGTGGATTGTTTCCTGTTTGCGGGAATCTCATTGACGCCGCTCTTCTTTTGGCTGAGACGAAATATGACCATTGCAGGCACCGCGGTCAATCGCGAGTTGATCTATCATCCCATGGAGACTGTATTATTCCGGGTGTTTGTGGCGGAAGTAGCCTCCTGGTTTGTGCCGCGCATCCTGGGATTTTCTCGACCCTTGCGAAATGTCCTCGTCGGAGTGCTTTCCTTACCTTGGCCCACCCTCTATTATTTTCATGAATTGCGGGATTATGTTCGAGAGAAGGGTAAGCCGAAGAAGGATTTCTGGACTTTGCCCTGGATCCTGGCTTTTTATGTGGCTTTTTATCTGATCATCTTAATCATCAATTCTACATTACTGGATGCGGGGACAAGTCTTGGCGCACCATCGCGCTATCTTGCTCCTGTCTATGTTGCGGTGGTCCAGATTTTTGTCATCGCGGTGTACAGCCTTCTCGAGCGATCCAGGGGGTGGATTCCTACTCGGATCTTAGCGGTGTTGTTCGTTCTTGCTATCATTGTTGTCTATTCGCTTCAATTGATTCCCATTCTTCAAAGACCTTATGCTGTCGAGGGTTACGTCAGTTTTAAAAACGCTCGTCCTGGGGTGGTCCAGGAACTTGAGGCGATTGATGCTGGGGTGCCGATCATTTCAAATAACCCTGAGATGGTTTATGTCATGGTTAATCGGCCGGCGTATATGTGGCCCATTTCATTTGATCATTACCGGCTGGAGGAGCGGGAGGATTTCCAAGATCAAATTGAAGCCACAAAGGAAAAATTAAATCGCGGTGGGGTTCTGGTTGTCTTTGGTTGGCCGGAAGAAACAGAAACTCTGGTCTATGATACTCTTGGAGCGGAACCTTTCAGCATCTTTATCGATGTAACTTTTTTTGGTTATCCCTGGGCAATAAATAAATAGGTTCGGGATAGGGCATGAGGACCGCTTCATGTATAGAAGGATAAATGCTTAAGAAGACTTGCCTTTGATCATATTTTTCTCTTGGCTCTAAAGTGATTGTGAGGTTGAAATAAGCTAATGGCTCCACCTGAGAAACTGGAAAATAACCTGCAACGTAAAGCGGGTGAATTAAGCGACGATTCTTCAGGGCTGCTCGTTTCGGTTGTCCTTCCTATTTTCGAGGAGGCCGAGACGATACAGCGATTGATCCCCGAGATCGCGGAAACGCTCGTGACTGAGGGGGTGTCCTTCGAAATTATTGCAGTGGACGATGGCTCCAAAGACAATACCCTTGAGGTATTAAAGGAGTTGAAGAAAGAATACCCCAACAATTTGCATGTAGTTCGTCATCTCTACAATAGAGGGAATGGGTCAGCTTTAAGAACGGGAACGCGCATCGCTCGAGGCGAGATTGTGGTTAATATGGACTCGGATGGTCAACACTCTGCAAGTGATATTCCCGAATTAATTAAAATGATCCCTCCTTATGATCTCGTGATCGGAACGCGTACAAAAACATACGAGGGAAGCTGGTATCGCAACATAGCTAACCGCTTTTACAACTATTTTGCATCTTGGCTTTCGGGCACAGTTGTCGAAGATCTAACCTCCGGTTTTCGCGCTATGCGTCGTTCAGCAGCAATCCATTTCTTACCTCTTTATCCCACAGGATTTTCCGCACCGACGACGATCACCTTGACGTTCTTGAAGGCTGGTTACAACGTTGCGTTTGTGCCCATCAACGTCCGATCTCGAATGTCTGGCCGCAGCAAAATCAGGCTTTGGGATGATGGCACAAGGTTTGTGATTATCATCCTGCGGATGATCATGCTCTATGACCCATTACGCATCTTCCTCCCCGTAGGCGGAGGGCTGGTCCTATTAGGGATCCTTGCCTGGGCCGCGGGGCTGATCAATGCGGGCAGGTTGGTCCTGCCCAATTCTGCCATTTTCCTCTTTACCGCTGCACTTCTGACATGGCTCCTGGGGCTGATCTCGAGTCAGATCGTGTCGAGTCGTATCCAATATCACGGGGATGAAACCATCGTGATGGATGATGATCTTTTTTAAATCACCGAATAAACAGAGCTACTCTTAGTATGGAAAAAGCGAAGAGATCGAAGAAGAGATTGATCCGAATTGCCCTTCGGCTCTTTCTTATCCTGGCGGCAATTGCCCCATTGGGCTATGCGGTTTATCGGCAATGGCCTGATCTACAAGCTTCCCTCAGAGGCATTGAGTGGGGCAACTTTGTCATTGCACAACTCATGCTCGTTCCAGTAATGCTATTGGTTGGCAGTATCCCTTGGGAATCTCTCCGTTATCTTGGGAGTAATTTTTCTTATCCGAAGGCAACAGGCGTTTATTTTTTTACGCAAATCTTTAAGTATTTGCCTGGGGGTATTTGGGCTTTTCCTGGGCGAGTGGCAGTGTATCAATTTCTGCATGTAGGCAGTGCACAATCGGTAGTAAGCGTCTTCAGAGAGACGACAGCCATGTTCTTGGGGGCAGCAACCATTGGACTGTTGGGCCTACTTCAAGGGCTTTCATTAACTCGCGAATTGAGAATCGCAGTTGGCGTAGGCATCTTAGCCTGTACGGTGGTCATTCTCTTCACTCAGATGCCCTGGTTCTGGCGTTTTTTTTCACATTTCCGGCTATTCTCTTCCTCTCCCATCGCCGCTTACCGCGAGGTCGATCCGAAACAGCAGAAGATTGGATGGCTGCCCCGTACTTTCTTGGGGAGTCTGTTGTTTTGGACCTTGCTCGGGCTACCCTTCCGCCAAATGGCCATCGCCGTCTTCCCGGGGGTCCCTCACTTTTCCTGGTTTGAAGCCTCTTCTATTTTCGCGTTGGCCTGGTGCGCCGGGTTTGTAGTGGTGTTCGTCCCAGCCGGGATCGGCATCCGTGAAGGGGTGCTCACATTCCTTTTGAGCAACCTCATGCCGGTCGGCCCTGCCATCAGTCTGGCATTGTTATCGCGCCTGGCCTGGGTGATGGCGGAGGGATTCTGGGTTCTTGTCACACTCGTTTTTATCGGGAAGGATTGGGGATTATCCTTGGATTCGTTGCGCAGGTTGAAGACCGCCTCTCAGATAGATGATCGGCAAGACGAAAAGACCCAAGAAGAACGCAGTTAAAGATGATGGATTAGGGGGATAGATTCAATATGGAAATTCTATCGATTGACCCTCTTTCTGCAGGCTTTACCTACATTGATTATCGTCCTTTGTATGACTAAACTCATCCC
>CAYGXU010000142.1:0-2183 GCA_964353875.1 uncultured Anaerolineaceae bacterium
GTGGGTGCTGAGCGACCTGACAGAGATCATTGACCGACTTTTTCCCGAAGGCTCCCAACCCGACCCGCTCGCCCGCGAGGCTGCTGATCATGAGGCTTTCGCTTCCAGCCGAGCGCGGGTTTACATCGGCAGGCAGGTCTATTTTGACCATTTGAATGCCCATGCCAAAGGAGATGGGCCACCGCTAGTGATTTTAGGCGAGTCGGGATCGGGTAAATCGGCTCTGCTTGCTAATTGGCTTCTTCACTACCGAGAAGAGAATCCCCAGGATCTGACACTTATCCATTTTATTGGTGCTTCACCTGCCAGCACGGATTGGGCTGCCATGCTTCGCCGCATCATGGGCGAATTTAAAAGATATTTCAATATTCGGGAAGAGATTCCTGATCAAATTGAGGCATTGCGATTTACCTTTGCAAACTGGTTACATAGGGTCGCAGCCATGGGCAAGGTGGTTATTATTCTGGATGCCCTCAATCAGCTTGAGGACCGCGACGGGGCACCTGACTTAGCTTGGTTGCCAGCGGAGATTCCCGGGAATGTTCGCCTGGTACTCTCAACTTTACCTGGCAGGTCATTGGATGAACTGGAGAAACGCGGCTGGCCTACGCTATTGGTAGAGCCCCTCAATCTAATTGAACGAAAACAACTCATCGAGCAATACCTGGCAATCTTTACAAAAGCACTTAGCCCAGTGCGAGTAGAACGAATAGCAAATGCCCCCCAATGCCAGAACCCCCTCTTCCTGAGGGCATTATTGGATGAATTGCGCCTATTTGGCATTTACGAACAACTAGACGAGCGTATTGATGCTTATCTTAAAGCAACGACCATACCAGCACTTTACGAGATTATCCTGGAACGCTGTGAGCACGATTATGAGCGCGATCGTCCTGGTTTGATTGGTGATGCTTTGTCGCTCTTGTGGGCAGCCCGGCGTGGCCTATCTGAGGCTGAATTAATGGATCTGCTTGGGTTCCATGGACAGCCTTTGCCACGAGCATATTGGTCGCCCTTTTACCTTGCGATGGAGCAGTCCTTCACCAACCGAGGAGGCCTGATTGGATTCTCTCATAACTACCTACGTCGGGCTATCCAAAATCGTTATCTGCCCACACAATCTAATAAACAAAAAAATCATCTTTTCCTTGCAGACTACTTCGAGGAACAGCCTCAACAATCTTCTCGCTGTATTGATGAACTACCCTGGCACCTTGCCCAAGCTGGAGACTGGCAGCGCCTCAATTCGCTGCTGGCCAATCTGGATTTCTTGTTGGCCGCCTGGAAGAACAACCAATTTGAGGTGAAGTCCTATTGGGCTCAAGTAGAGAGGAATTCAGATTATTGCATGCTCAAGGCTTATGAAAGTGTCATCAAAAGCCCTGATCCTTCCCGGGATACTGAAACCTGGATTCTTGGCATACTCTTAGCTGATAGTGGTTATGCCTCTGAAGCGCTTTCACTAAGATCTTACCTTGTCGAGCATTTTCGAAAAAAAGGAGACCTGGATGGCCTGCAGAGTTCATTGAACAACCAGGCGCTGATCCTTAGAACCCGCGGCGACCTGGATGGGGCTATGGCGCTGCATAAGGAACAGGAACGCATCTGCCGCCAGACGACGAATCTGTATGGTCTACAGCTTTCCTTAGGCAACCAGGCCAATATCCTCTACGCCCAAGGCGACCTGGACGGCGCCATGGCATTACACAAAGAAGAGGAACGCATCTGCCGCCAGTTTGGGGACCTGGATGACCTGCAGGGTTCCCTGAACAACCAGGCGCTGATCCTTAGAGACCGCGGCGATCTAGAAGGAGCAATGGGATTACACAAGGAACAGGAACGCATCTGCCGCCAGCTGGGCAATCTGGATGGCCTGCAGCGTTCTCTTGGCAACCAGGCGCATATCCTGTACGTCCGAGGTGATTTGGATGGGAGCATGACTCTACTCAAAGAAAAGGAACACATCTGTCGCCAGCTGGGAGACCTGAATGACCTACAGAGTTCCCTGGGAGCCCAGGCGCTAGTCCTCAAACACCGCGGCGACCTGGATGGGGCTATGGCGCTGCACAAGGAACAAGAACGCATCTGCCGCCAGCTGGGCAACCTGGATGACCTGTCAGTCTCCTTGGGCAACCAGGCCAATATCCTCTACGCCCAAGGCGACCTGGACGGCGCCATGGCAT
>CAYGXU010000142.1:2283-7372 GCA_964353875.1 uncultured Anaerolineaceae bacterium
GGCAACCAGGCCAATATCCTCTACGCCCAAGGCGACCTGGACGGCGCCATGGCATTACACAAAGAAGAGGAACGCATCTGCCGCCAGTTTGGGGACCTGGATGACCTGCAGGGTTCCCTGAACAACCAGGCGCTGATCCTTAGAGACCGCGGCGATCTAGAAGGAGCAATGGGATTACACAAGGAACAGGAACGCATCTGCCGCCAGCTGGGCAATCTGGATGGCCTGCAGCGTTCTCTTGGCAACCAGGCGCATATCCTGTACGTCCGAGGTGATTTGGATGGGAGCATGACTCTACTCAAAGAAAAGGAACACATCTGTCGCCAGCTGGGAGACCTGAATGACCTACAGAGTTCCCTGGGAGCCCAGGCGCTAGTCCTCAAACACCGCGGCGACCTGGATGGGGCTATGGCGCTGCACAAGGAACAAGAACGCATCTGCCGCCAGCTGGGCAACCTGGATGACCTGTCAGTCTCCTTGGGCAACCAGGCGCTGATCCTCAAACACCGCGGCGACCTGAACGGCGCCATGCGGTTACACAAGGAACAGGAACGCATCTGCCGCCAGCTGGGAGACCTGAATGGCTTACAGAGTTCCCTGAACAATCAGGCAAATATCCTGTACGAGCATGGCGACCTGGATAAAGCCATGCTGCTTCATGAGGAAGTGGAATCCATCTGCCGCCAGCTGGGGAATCAACAAGGGTTAGCAATCTCTTTCACAAACCAGGCGATAATCCACTATCAAAGGGGAAAAAGAAAGGAAGCATATCATTTATTTCAGGAAGCGCTGATATTAGCGAAGAAGTATGGTTATCATTCACTGGTTTCTCAGATAGAGAATAATCTGAAATATTTCTAGTGTTGGATAATCCAAAGGATCCTTGGTATCCACATAGCGGCGCCTATCCACCCATCAAAATGCTCACTACCACTGTTGAAATTGCGCCTATAAACAAGGACCACTTTTCAGAGCACTCGAAAGTAATTTCATCGGCCAGTCCTATGCGACCCGTCTAAATGGCAAAAAGGGTACGACCGAACTTTCAATTCTTCCAATCGTCCAAAGGAGGCATACCATGAATGAATCTGATTTGTTGAGAATGAGAGATTCAGGGGACATTACAGGTCTACTTGAAGCTCTAAATGACAAAAATCTCGACATACGAGTATTTGCAGCTGGTCGCCTAGGAGAACTTGGCGAAGAGCGCGCCTTTGATCCCATCGTCGCACTTCTGAAAGATGCCCCAGCAAAACCAGGAATCTGCAATGCATTGGGGCAGCTCGCCTTTCAAATGAAACGCAGAGGATTCACCCCTGATCCAAAGGCGGTGACGCCACTGCTTGCTCTTCTTGATAATCCTGCCACACGCGAGGGTGCCAAATTCGCGCTGAGCCAATTCAACGACCCTCGCATTGCCGCTGTGCTCAGCATCGCGGCCGACAAAGAATCAATAGAAGCGCAAATCGCTGCCACCAAAGTTGATGATCCCGAGCAACGCAGACAGGCCACCCGGCAATTGGCGAAGGCTGGAGCACTTTTGCAAGACCCCGCTCTTCGAGCACAGGTAGTGGATACTTTCATAGCTATTCTGAATTTGCCACCATCAAATGAAAACGGCCCTTGCAGGTATATTGCAGCCGAAGCCTTGGGTCAAATGGACGACAAGCGTGCTGTTGATCCACTCATCTCGGTATTAAAGGATCCGGGGTGGATGATCCGGTCAGAGGCGGCTGTCTCGCTTGGTCAACTAAAGGATCCAAAGGCCATTCCAGCCCTCGAGTCCGCTCTCAACGATCCAGATGATAGTACGCGCACGTATGCGAAACGCGCGCTGCAAGTTATACGGAGGATAAACTAGAAGATTTGAAACCATATCGGTAGGCAATTCCTAGCCTTGGCACAGTAGATTGTTAGCCTGAGAGGCTTGATCGTCCGCAGCAGCGGCAGAGTATACCTACAATAAACCTGTGGCGCAAAAGTCGCGGATAACAGGGGAGTGATTGGCTGCGCAACGCCACTCGTGAAATGTGCGCGATTTGCCAGCAATGGTTTTGATATGCAATGGCGTCTTACCGGCCCCGCTCGGCAGCGGATTATAGACACTTGCCATTGGGCATCCGGAATATGGGAGGAGGGGATGTCTTCGCAAACGATCCAAATTTTGATAGCAGGAGCTCTCTTTGTGCACGGTATCGGTCATAATCTAGGTTTCCAGACGCCTGTTCGCTCTTAGGTCCTACAGGAATGGTAGAACCATCGAATCTGTGAAAGACAAAAGGAGCAAGCTCTCAGAGTTGGAATAAGAGTTTGCGCCTGCTGTAACGGATGAGCTCGTTTTGGGATGTGAGTCGACTTGACCTTGCAGTCAAGTTTTCTTGCAATGTGTGGGGCATGATAGCGGTTGAATGTGATGATCAAGGTCCTCGCACAAAATCCACCAGCCTGGTCTGCGAGTTATGGGCACGCAAGCGCCGTTTGGCCTGGGCTTCAATTTGTCGTACGCGTTCCCTGGAAATCCCCATCTTCTTGCCGATCTCACTGAGAGTATGAGGTCGCTCGCCCTGGATACCATATCTTAATTGGAGCACCCGCACTTCACGGGCGGGTATGCTCTCAAAGACCTCGCGTAAGCGCTCTCGCAGTAACTCCATGGTGGTGATTTGTTCGGGATCGGGCGCATCTTCATTCTCGATAAAGTCGCCGACGGTTGAATCCTCTTCATCGCCCACGGGCAGATCCAGGGAAATCGCACGTTGAGCGTATTGAAGAGTGTCGGCCACATTCGATGGGGTGTCTTCGATCGTTAGGGAGAGTTCTTCCAGAGATGGATCTCGTCCTAATTCTTGAGTGAGATGATGGCGGGCTCGGAGCAATTTGGAAATCCGTTCGCCCATATGGACTGGAAGACGAATAGTCCGTCCTTGGTCGGCGACAGCCCTCGAAATGGCCTGGCGAATCCACCAGGTGGCATAGGTGGAAAATTTATATCCCCGCCTGTATTCAAATTTCTTCACAGCCCGCATCAATCCGATATGACCTTCCTGCACCAAATCCATCAGAGGTACGCCGCGTCCGACATATTTCTTGGCGACGCTGAAGACGAGACGCAAATTGGCCAAGATCAGATGCTCACGCGCGGCCAGTCCGTCTTCGATCAGGTGTTTTAATTTGGCATATTCTTGGGTGGATAATGCGGCTCGGGCGAGTTCCTTGCTCGCTTCTCTACCACGTTCGATACGTTTCGCCAGGTCAACTTCCTCATCGTGGCTCAGGAGCGGCACATGTCCGATTTGACTGAGGTACACGCCAACTGTGTCGCCCGCATCGAGGGCCTCCGCTGCTTTTAGTTTATCAAGATCCAAGTACTCGCTGGCGTCCTCCGCATCTTCTGGCTCCTCTTCGGAGCGCTCCGCTTTCCCCCCTCCTTCACCCAGCCCATTATCCGAAAGCGTAATTCCCGCGCCAAAGAGCGCATCGTGGATATCTTCCAGCATTTCCAGGTTGTCTTCCACATGCGGAAATAGTTCCAGGATATCGTCAATGCCGATGTGCCCCTGCTCCTCACCCAGTTCGATCAGCCGTTCTATTGCGGCGCCTTCCTCTGCAGTCCATATTTTTTCATCCACAATCTCTGGCAGCGGCATGGTCTTTTTTGATATTTCGTTGCGGGGGCTATTTTTGTCTTCTGATCGCTTTTTTCTTTTCATCATCGTTTCCAAAGCCCATCACACTAGAATATCCCTGCTCGAAACGATTTCCATTCCACATCGCTTTATATATCGATAGGGATAATCCAATATCACTGTATAGTATCCCATATTTTGCGTAAAAAACTCTCTTAATTTGGTCGGATTTCTTACGAATATCTCATGTTCGGCAATTTAAACGATACCTTATAGATTGGAGAATGAACACAGCATGGATACTGCTTACGATTATGCAGTTAACACCCTTTTAATGGGGAAATCATAGCCCGCGCGGATCGTTCGGATAGAGGCAGCATTGAAGCGCATTGTTTGACTGAGACGCTCTTTTCGGCGAAAAGGGAAAGGTATGCCATGATCGACCCCGGCATGTGCAACCCGCCCACATCCTCCACGATTTGGGGGATGTCGCTAATATTGGAATCGATCGCGAGGTGCTGTTTCCGCAGGACGGAGGCGTTGACCTGATCCAGCTCGACTTGAAGCATGGCTCACCTTAATGAATGATTTGCCGTGCTACTCATTCACTATTGAATGACCATCCATGTCTACAAGTTATTGATTTTTTCCCGATATACAATCCTCTGCCGGTCAATCCACCCTCGTCGTAGTCGACCTCCAGACCGGCCTCAGTGAAAGCGGATTGCATCTCCTCTATCTCGAACAGTCCCAGCTCGTGGCGTTCTACGAAATACTCTGTTTTTTGGGGAGTTCCAATGAGGTAGTGCAAGTCAAAATACGAAAGGCGGCCTTCCATGAAGCTGGTGTTGACGCGCGCAATCTTCAACTCGGGATGATCAATCAAGATGGCATGGACCGTGTTTGGTTGCCAGGTCAGCGGTGTAAACCAGGGTTCGATGATTAAGATCCCGCCAGGCGTGAGGTGACGAGCCATAGAAGATAGCGCAGCGTGCAGGTTATCCAGGGTTTTCACGTATCCAATGGAGCTGAAGAGGCAGGTGAGGATATCGAATTCCACTCCCAAGTCGAAATCGATCATGTCAGCATGGTAAAAGGTAATCTCT
Organism: uncultured Anaerolineaceae bacterium; assembly: GCA_964353875.1. Taxonomy (GTDB): domain Bacteria; phylum Chloroflexota; class Anaerolineae; order Anaerolineales; family E44-bin32; genus MGNI01. The sequence continues at coordinate 7,016 of CAYGXU010000142.1, forward strand.
GGGTGTTTTTGTCGAGCGATCTCGAGTAGTTCAGGGGAAAGGTCGAGTCCCTCAACTTGAAAATACTCCTTCAGGTATTGGATGTGGAGTCCGGTTCCACAAGCCACATCTAACAGTCGGTTACCATGGGAACCGAGATTCTGATGGATGATACCCACAAGCCGAGCCACTTCACTCTGGTAATCTTTGCCGGAGTAAATCAATTCGTAGTATTGGGCGCTTTTTGTGAACATGGCCTTTCACCTCATAATGCTCCCTCATTTTATCCCTGTGAATCTGCGATGGATAGCCTCATAGAGGCCTCGATGAAATTGTACAAATGATTGATCCCCTTGGAAGGATGCCAAGTCTGAGCCT
>CAYGXU010000143.1:0-7369 GCA_964353875.1 uncultured Anaerolineaceae bacterium
TGCTTCAGACAGAACTGGAGTTGGCGAAAGCTGTTCTCGTAAATGTAGGAACTGCTCTTTTGGAATGGTCCCACACCGTTATCTCCCTCAGCACGGCAATATGCAACATCAGATGGAATACACCCGTAAGCCACTACATGAATATCAGTCCTGTGGTGCGAGATCAGGCTCCTTTCCAACCCGAAAAACAGGGAATTCTCCTCATGGATCGATTCGAATTTCGCTAAGACCGCCCTCGTGAAAAAATCAAGCTCTTTGCCTCAAGCAATTCAGGCTGCCTCGAGAATAACCGGTAGGCTTCATTGAGGTCTCTGCTAGTAATCAAGCCAAGAAACTGTCCCTCATGGACCACAGGGAGAGCATCCAACTGTTGTTCCATAAACCTTTGCTGAACTTGGAAAAGCGCAGCGGATGGATCTACCGGTTCGATGTTGGTTGCCATCACCTGGGCTATAGGAGTTGCAGGACTATATCGGTTGAGCGCATCGATAAGCGCAGTATGGGTGATCAATCCCACAAGGTTGTCATTGTCACAAATCGGGAAATCGGCCTGAAAAGAATTCAGGGTCATGTCCACTGCATCCTGCAAGGTTGAATCGGGGTGAAGTGCCTTTGCGTGCCGTGAAAAAGCCTGTTCAACTTTGAGACCATTGAATACGCTCCGCAATTGCACCAATTGACCTTCTTGCCCAGCTCCGATGAAGATGAAAATGGCAACCAGGATCAAGAAAAATCCGCCACCTAAAAAGCCATACAGTCCCAGCAGGAAAGCCATCCCCTGTCCAATCGTCACTGCAATCGAGGTCGCACGAGGATAGCTTAATCTCGTTGCCAGGAGAGCTCGCAGTACTCGCCCTCCATCCATGGGAAACGCAGGTAGCAAATTAAACAGGCCCAAAAACAGATTGGAGATGAACACATAACCAAATACAGAAGCCAAACTCGCACTGGCGATTCCTGAGAGCGTTGCGGACATATTGATCAAGTTCAGCCCATTACCGAAAAGCAACGCTGCTAGTGTAAGCACAATGGCCAATCCGAAATTTACCAAAGGACCCGCTATCGCAATCACGAATTCTTGTAGGGGTTGCTCAGGGATTCGTGCCAATTGCGCGACACCGCCGATAGGCAGCAACACGATTTGTTTTACAGGAACCCCATAGTAGCGCGCAGCAGCACTATGACCCAACTCATGCAAAACAACGATGGTAAAGAGAAGGAGAGTCACAATAATACCAAAAACGGCTCCGCGCAAACCCTGATTGGCTAACAGACCAAACTGAATTGCAGCCCATACCAGGATAAGCGGAAATGTAATATGCATCCGAATGTCAATCCCTCGAACGCTGAATAATCGAATAGAATTACCCATTTTGTGCCTCCAATCGTCTATTGCATGACGACTTCATTGTCAGTATATCAAGATTATTATTAATATTACGATAGATTTTGTCCAATATTTATCAGAGTACTTCAACGATAAGGAAATTGACATCCTTCTACATGGCACAGAATGAACCAACCAATACAGGTTTTGTCACTCCGTCCATTTCAGGCCAAGAAACGGATACTTCTACACTCCCATACGGGAAGCCGTTGGACTCCGGCCAAAACAAATCATCCCATCTTCAGGAATTCTATAAAAAACTCGGTTGATACGTACGTAAGGACGAAGCATTCACTGATTAGCTTGAAATCTCCTGGGAATAACTGACAGTGAATGCTTCGTCCCTACTCTCCGCAACAATGTGAATGTTAAAGAAAAAATAGGGCTGACCTTTTGGGACATCCTCCGCCAAAAAACGCTGGGTCGGTCATTGTTGTAGTTTTCAGGTCCGCTTTCATGGATACTTAGGTTTTGTTTGTATCAATGGGAATAGGCCGATGTGTTTTCAAAGTAGTCGTTGATAGCGGTCACCTGCCGCCAGGGCGCATCAGAAATTCCTCTGCCTATGATTGGAAGGATAGATTTCCATACCCGCCCGAAAAAGACTACAAAATCAAAACGGGTAAGGATGGATACTCTTCCTCCTTTAAGGACCGAATGGGGTCTCTTATCTGAGTAGAAAATAATTCAAGCTATCATTTTCATTTGACCGAGAATTAGAAAAGACCTCTTAAGACCATGAGAAACCCAAAGGTCGCTATCGGAATACCCACGATCGCGCCTATGACTGTAAGGCTTACAAGAACGCCAACAATCATCAATACAATGCCTAAGATGATCGCTACCAATCGGCCTGTAAATTCCAGAATAAGCGTAAGCAAACGCCACAATGCTGTAAAAGGCCATAAGATCCAGGGGGTACGCTTTTTTTCCTGCGACATCTCTTTCTCCTTTCATTGATCATTGAAGAACATGGGCTTTCTTTCAGGCAATATTCATTGACAGATCATCGATAACTTACTGCTCCATTTTAACTTATATCGAGCTCCATATTTCAGAACGCAATGTAGATCCTCGAATTTGTATATCTTTCACTTGCTTTCACTGGAGTAGGTTAAACCTTCGATGCGGTAGAATCGCACCAGGCCACGATGAAGTGGCCTGGTCGAGAGTGAAATTTTCAGACAGTAGTTGCTACTTGTCTACAAAATAACATCCAACATCGGTTTTTTCATCCCACATTGGGGGGATTTCACACCTCCTCGTTCATTATCTGCTATAAACTACCTACGAATAAACGTTTTTAAGGCGAATTTGCCTTAAATCATTGATAATTAAAGCGAAAATTTATTTTCGCGCTAGGGGGCTAACTTGTGCCAATCGACGGTGTTACATAACTATGGAACCTCATTAGAATCATGCGTATATGTTCATATCCACCATTTTCGAGGACCTCATGATCATCAAAACCCACCAAAAGGAGTCCATATTCCAATGACGAAATACATGATCATCCTTAATCCCATCTCTGGTCGTGGAACAGGAGAACGGTCTGCTCCAATTATTGAAAGCACACTAAAGGATTACGGTTTGGATTTTGATCTTGTTCGCACAGAACATCCCTGGCATGCAGCTGAGCTGGCTCGCACCGGAGTCAAGAAGGGATATGATGTGATTGTAGCGGCCAGTGGTGATGGCACTGCGAACGAAACCCTCAACGGGGTGATCAAGGCCATGGATGCCGGGGAAGGAAAGGCGGCAATGGGCTTCTTGTCTGTCGGTCGAGGGAACGACTTCGCCTACAGTGTTGGTGTTCCAAGTGACTTACTCGAGGGTTGTCGAGCGCTTGCTGAAGACCATCGTAAAGCAATCGATGTTGGCTATCTTGTGGGGGGGGATTATCCGCAGGGTCGATATTTTGGTAATGGTGTAGGGATCGGCTTTGATGCCATCGTAGGTTTTGAGGCGTTGAAATTAAAATTCTTGCATGGGTTCGCGTCTTATCTAGTTGCCGCGCTTAAAACCATTTTCCTCTATTTCCGCGCACCCAGAATACAGATCGAACTTGATAATGAAACCTTCAGCCAAAACGCGCTCATGGTTTCCATCATGAATGGCCTTCGGCTAGGCGGCGGTTTCCGCATGGCTCCACAATCGCAAATGGATGATGGCTTCTTTGATGTATGTATTGTGGATCAAGTCAGCCGCGCTCGTATTGCAGCTCTAATTCCTCATTTCATGAAGGGAACACAAGAGACGCAACCGGAAATAAAGACCACTCGCACAAAGCGTATTATTGTGACAGCCCTAGATGGCAGCCTTCCTGCCCATGGCGATGGCGAGACAATATGTGTTGCAGGTGATCGGCTGGCTTTGGAGATACTCCCGCGCAAGATTGAGATGATCTGCGTAAAAACGGAGAAGAGTACATGAGCGTTTATGGAAAAATTGTTTCCTTCATTATTAAAAGACTGACACGGATCCTTTGCCGCGTCCATGGTGAGGAGCTGCACAAAGTCCCCAATCAGGGACCTCTCATCATCGTTGCTAATCATGTCAATTTCCTCGAGGTGCCGGTCATCTTTACTCATCTTTTACCCAGACCAATAACGGGTTATGCCGCCTCAAAGAGCTGGAAGAACCCATTCTTTGCGTTCTTGTTTAATCGTTGGGGAGCCATTTCCATCCGACGAGGGGAATTGGATATGAGTGCAATTCGGCTTGGACTTCAGGCATTGCAGGAAGGAGCGATTCTTGCGATTGCTCCTGAGGGGACTCGCAGTGGAAATGGACGATTACAACAAGGACGCCCGGGAGTGATTCTATTGGCCGGAAAAAGCGGTGCACCATTGCAGCCTGTCGTCTATTTCGGCGGCGAACGGTTCTGGGAAAATTTTCGCCGTTTTCGTCGAACTGATTTCTATATTCGAGTCGGAAACCCTTTTTACCTGCAGACGAATCACACCAAAATGGACCACTCCATTCGCCAGCAAATCGTGGACGAGGTCATGTATCAAATGGCAGCCATCTTGCCTGCCGAATATCGCGGCAAATACGCTGACTTGGAAAATGCCACAGAGCGGTATTTATCTTTCCCTCAAGGCTCTGAGAGCAATCTCCTTTTCTCAAAGGCAACATAGACCGCATCGAACCATTTGGACAACTCCCCATGTTCCTTACAACAGGTGAATACATCAGTCATCCATGCTGTGAGGGCTTTTAACGAGCCTCTGCTACAATGGGTACGATCAAGCGAATGATTTTCTGAAATAGCGGATAAATATTCTTTTCTCGGGATGGTTTCAGAAGGGATAGGATAATCATGGATTTTCTTTTTCAACCTGGAAAGATAGGCTCATTGGAACTTTCGAACCGGTTGGTCCGTTCTGCCACCGCAGAGAGAATGGCAGATCGAGAAGGTCGACCAAAAAAAGAATTGAGACAGCTTTACCAACAATTAGCTCAAGGAGGAGTGGGTCTTATTATAACTGGCCATATGTTTGTCCACCCCTCGGGCAAAGCGCATGATGAGATGACTGGTATATACGGCGATGAGTTGACACCGGCGCTGGCTGTGCTGGCCGAGACGGTTCATCAATCGAAAGCGAAGATCGTTGCACAAATCAATCATGGGGGGTTGCAGTGCAGCGACGAAGCTGTCTCAGAACGCATAGCTCCCTCGGAAGTGACATCACCCACCTCCAACCAACAAGCCAGGGAGATCAATCAAGATGAAATTCTTGATTTGATCGATGCCTATGCGCAGGCCGCTCGAAGAGCGCAGGAAGCTGGTTTCGACGGCGTGCAAGTTCACGCGGCCCATGGATACTTAATCAACCAATTCCTCTCCCCGGCCATAAACCATCGAACGGATCAATGGGGAGGAAATATCCATAATCGAATGCGCTTTCTCAAACAAGTGGCAAAGTTAATTCGACAGCAAGTCGGCCCGGATTACCCCATGCTAATCAAACTGGGGATGATGGATGGTGTTGAAGGCGGTCTTACATTGGAAGAGAGCATCCAAGTCGTAACTGCGTTGGTAGACATGGATTTCGATGCGGTTGAGATCAGTGGAGGCATTGGCGGACGAAGCATCAACAATGTGCGTAAAGGGATTCGATCCGAGTCAGAAGAAGCCTATTTTTTACCTCTAGCTCAGCAGGCTCGCAGGGCGACCCAACTGCCCATCCTTCTGGTAGGTGGATTACGCTCGAAATCCATCATGGAAAAAATCCTAGAAGACGGCCACGCAGATTTCATATCATTATGCCGCCCACTCATCTCGGAACCCAATCTTCCCAACCTATTGCGGATGGGAATAAGAGATAAATCCCGTTGTCTCTCAGCTAACAATTGCTGGCCTATTCAAGAGGATGAAGGGATTGCCTGTAAATGTCCGCATGATCGATATAATAGTCAACAATGATCCATTGGGCAAATCGATGCTCTCTACCTGACTATATCTACTTATAAGGAGCGGCAGGCAGGACTTCCAAGCCTGGCTGGATTAGTTATGGAAGTATCTTCAAAGAGCAAGCCAGCCTTCCTCGCTTAACTCAATCGCTGCATAAGAGTTCCTTCTGAAAGCAGGCCGGGCTTCCACGCCGGGCTAGACGGCGGTATGGAAGCCGGATCGCTTTTATATCAGGAACCAGCCAGGATTTCATATCAGGCCGAATAGCGTAACTGAGAGCCGCTCCAGCTTCTACATAAGCGCTTTTTCGATCACTGCCGCGCTGCCACCCGAATGTACACCTGCATTATCAGTTTTTTAGGTTGCAGGCATCAACTCTTTCTTGGCAATCGCCCCTCCACTGGTAAAAGCGGAGGAAATGGTCGATGCGGCTCAATTTGATACCAATAAGCTGTGCTAGAGTAGTCATTACTCAAATTATTGGCATGTCCATGCTCGATGCTTACACGAATGGATTTCTCAAAATAAATAGGATCCTCGATATGAAAACGGTATACGGAATTTTTGCCACCCCAAGGCCATTCGTCTGTTCCACTGTAGACCGTGATACCATGATATGGAGTACAGAATTCTTCTGCGGGACAATAAGCCGTATTGAAGTAATCCTCCGTGCCGGTGCCATGCAAACGCGGCGGCCATGTTTCGCCATCGATCACGATCATGTCATCCCCTTCCCCATACCAGACATTCTTATCGCGTTCGAAGCAATCGATATCCAGGTGACAGCCCACATATTGACCGCAGCCTTCCGCTTCTAAGATTACATAATTATCCTTATCGCTGAGATTGGGTTGAGCCCAAACTTCGTTGCGGTAATCCACATCCTCCCATAGCGAACGCGATCGATCGCCCCACCCAATTGTCGGATTCTCCCGACGCCATTGGGCATGGAAACGTCCATAACCATCTTCAAGCTTTGAATAGGCTTCATAGTCCACATAGAAATAAAGGGTGAAGTCCGCCTCTGTTTCATTGGCAACGGTAATTTTCGCGCCCTGGGCAAATGGCATGGAGAAAAAGCAATTGAAACCACGCCCATCACGCGGGCTCATACACAGCGGCAACGCCCAGAAGTTCTTAACAATCCCATGACCAATCCCAAAAAAGTCACCAATGGGGACTTCTACACTCGGCTGATCCTCAGGCTCGCCATCCCACCACATTCGTAAGATGACTTTGCGTGCAAGCATTGGGTCTGGGCTGGACATGGTCATCCAGATATGTTTGATGCAACCCGCCCCATGGATATCCACTATCCGTTGGGTCTCCCCTGCAGCGAGGACTTTAAAATCCTTATTACCACCGCTTTGATCCCAACTGGAAATCCGCTCCCGGCGAACACCCGCTCGCAAACGTGCCAATTGACTTAATGCTGTATATCCTATGTCCATGATCCTCCTTCCATTCTATTGGAGATGTTCGCAACATCGCTGACCATCAATACTTTCGTATCGTGCATTTACTATCTTCAGGATGTCTCCATAAGATAAGCCTTTAGCAAGGCC
>CAYGXU010000144.1:0-7330 GCA_964353875.1 uncultured Anaerolineaceae bacterium
CCAATCATGACCTCGAAGGAGCCCGAGCCGATTTCCAAGAAGGCTATGACTTCCGTTCCGCTTTCCAGCTCGATATTAAAACTGCCTGATCCACCGTCGATGCTAAGATCATACTGGGATGAGCTTGCGGGGAGCACCCCATTGACACTTCCAGAGCCACCGTCAATCTTAAGTGATGTTAATTCCAGATTGCCAAGCCGTAGTTCAGCCGAACCCGAACCGATATTGATTGTGAGATCAATGGGGACATTTGGACTTAGGCCAATTTCCCAGCGTGCATCCTGGTCAAGCAAGTCAAACCAACTAAAATCGGTCGAGGTATCCCTTCTCGGATTCAAAGTAACCGATTTCTCATTTGTGCCACTCACCGAAAAATCAACATTTGTCAGCGTTTCCACCTTAGCATCAATAAGTAAGGCTGAATCGGTTAAAGCATCGACCGTTGTTGGATACCTCTCCAGGTCAAGATCAATGCGCGCTGATGTTGTTGCTTCGAGCGTCTCACTGAAGTTTAATGTTTTTAATTCGACTTCCGGCTCAAGGTTCAATGAGGGGGCCAAGAGAACCAGCACGACCGCAAGGGCTACAGTCACAAGACCAATGAGCGCGCCAATGGGGGGTGAACGTCTGCCGAAGATGATGTCTAATCCGATGACAATCAGTATCAAAGGCCATAGGCGCAACAAGAATCGCCAACTCAGATCATGAAGGACACCGAGACTTGCCAAGAGCCATATAGTACCGATTCCGATTAATAGGATTGGCCAAAACAATGAACGGTATCGTAATCCACTTTTTTCTTCCATCACTGCCTCCCTTTAAAAATTTCTTTGCTCATTCCTTCGATTTCTTCTCGCTTTTTTCAGATGGGTCATACAATGTTATTCCTGATTTCGATCAAGGTAAAGAAGAATTACGTTGCCAAGATTGAAACATCCACCATCTATTTTGCTGTTTTTCCCTCGATCCGCTTTTCAACCTTTTATGTGTCTATCATTTGAAAGTCGATTTCCAGCTGATCAATTCAGATCCATCCAAAAGGATTATGAGGCCCATTGGCATGATAAGGAAGGATCAATTATCAAAGCTGCCTGAAAACTTGATTCCCTTTCCATAAGACGTGATTGTAATTTGAGGGAATGCCTATATTGCCTACTTATTTGCTTGCATACCGAATAAGACCTGGACCGGTTTTATTCGTCTTATGATTAGTTCGTATATGCCAAGTGTGAATGCGAATGAACCCAGAACGACAACCGGCAATTTCATCAAGATGTCTGCACCCCATTGAACAACGTAGAATGCGATAACGATAATCACTGGATGGTGGAAAAGATAGAAAGGCATCATCGCTTCTTGGCCGTACTCAAGCCATTTATTCCTCAAATCCAAAAATCGCATGCCGATGTACAACGCAACGACGACCCAGCACCATGCATTAACGCTCATCAAAGTCCAAGCCAAATAGAACCCTGGCACACCTGGTGTTTTCACCCAATCAACCCCCACACCCACAGCTAATAGAGTAACAATGACGATTGTATTGATCAATCCCAGGATCAATACAAAGAGCCAATCCCGTCGGATGATCTGCTGGAATCGCTCATTCGCATATAGGATGTACCCAATGAGGAAGAAGGCCAGCATAAAGCTGAAATCCGACCAATCCGTATAATCGGGATAAAACGGTTGGAGAAGGACACGAGATAAGGCCGGCAGCAGAATGAACAATAGGATGCCGCCCCGCCTTTCAACCATCCCAACCAACCAGGTTATGAACCGTTTGCCAACATCTTTCTTCAACCAGAGGAGGAATGGTAGCGAGATCAATGAGAATGAGAACAGGAATCCCAAGAACCAAAGGTGCTCACCAAAGTTAATGAAGACCGTAGGCCGGAGGAGTTCAGCATATTCATGGAAAAAATCAGGATTCAAAAACTTGGCAGGAGCTGGTCCAGGACGGCTGTCAATATATCTGGAGAAGAATTCCGCTGAAAAGAATGCACCTTCATACCACCCCTTGTGGATCCATTTTAAATATTCTTGGAATGGATGGAACAGGATAGAACAAACAATAAAAGGAATAAGAAGACGACGGAAACGTTCGTTTGCAAACTGACGCGCAGTGCGCGTCCGTAGCGCAAACCAACAACCTGCGCCTGATACCAAGAAGAACAAGGCCATGCCAAAAGTGCCCAGGAAGACCACAAAAAATAAAGTGACCAAGGCACTTCGTTCTTCGTTTTTGATGAGCCAATCCTGAAGATCAAATGGCCTTACAGCGTGGTATAAAAAAACCCCCAATGTCGCCAGCACTCGCAACCAATCGAGATAGTATAGTCGAAGCGACCTTCCGATTTCCCCATCTGATGAGCTGGCTGTGTCTTTATTATCCATTATTGGCCATCCATTTTCACCCTCCATAACATAATGATACGCTAGTTGTAACTGCTCAGCCCAATTCGGCAAACTCCTCAGCATACCAGCACAATATCAAGCCCCAAATGATCTGTTCGGTTACCCCCCTATCATCCCCCCATTTGCGCCTTCGGGTCTCAGCCTAATCATGATTATGCAGGCGCAAATGGGGGGATGATAGGGGGGTCATAGGCGAATCGGGATGAAAGATGATATGGCTGAGCAGTTACCGCTAGTTGCTTTATGTTGGCGGGACTACTCGACCGTACTCGCTGTGGGAAAGGCTTTCGAGACGTATATGGCGCTGAAATTAGCGAGATGCCACCTAGTTTTTAAAGCCAATGGATTGAGTGATTAGTTCTTTGGGTGACGGATCAGGGTTAATCCATGAGTAGAGTCAATACAATCGGACTTATCGATTCGAATCTCTGGCGCGGAAATGAGAATCGCCCATTAGTGGGCGATACCATTGAATGAGTGGTGCCCCCAGGGGGATTCGAACCCCCGTTTTGGGCTTGAAAGGCCCACGTCCTAGTCCCCTAGACGATGGGGGCGCAGGCCGAATTCTACCATGGCGAGGTGACCATGGTCAACGTTTGCCTCGTTTGCGCGATGGACCTCCGCGATAGGCCGAAACCGTGATGGGTTTGATGAGGCACAGGCTTTGATCACGCATGCGCGAGCGCAGACGTGGATCGATCTGCTCGAACTCATCTGCAGAGGTGATCACGGTGGGTAGCTTGGCATTGTAGCGGTAATTGAATAACTGATAGAGCTTCTCCCGCACCCAGGGCGTCATCGCCTGCGTCCCCAAATCATCAAGGACAAGCAAGGGCGTCGTGCGTATCTCTTCGAAACGGCGATCGTAGGAAATAGAACTTGAGGGATTAAAAGTAGCCCTCAGATGGTCAAGCAAGTCGGGTACAACCACAAACATGATCGGATACCCCTGGCTGGCGCGGTAGTTGGCGATGGCGGCAGCCAGGTGTGTTTTCCCACACCCATAAGCCCCTGTGAATAAAATCCAGCCATCTGGATTCTCAGCAAAATCCTTTGCGCTTTGAAAGGCATCGTCGAGCGTGCGCTGGTCGGCTGCTGGAAGGTTATCTCGTTTGCGCAAGTTGAAAGTGCCAAAGGTTTGCCGGGAATGAAGCGCCAGGGAGGAGAGTTCATGTTGACCCGTATCATCCACCGGGCGACGATAATCAGGCGCCTGGATGTAGATATGCGCCACCCGATCCGGATCCGATAAGCGTGAGCGGATGCGCCCTTCGATTTCCTCTAAGGCAAGGTTGGTTGTCACCACCAGGGGCAATTCATTGATATAACGGTAGTTAAGGATTTGGAAAAGCTTCTCACGAGCCCACTCCGTCGCGCTTTGAGTTCCAAAGTCGTCCATAATCAATAAAGGCGCCTTGCGGATCTGTTCGAAGCGCTCTTCGAATGTCGCATCTTCGGCACTAAAGGTATAGCGTAGGGTATCTAAAAGATCGGGAACGGTAAGGAAAAGGGTGGGAATGCCTCTTAGGGCACAAGCATTGGCGATGGCCGCAGCGAGATGGGTTTTACCTACACCATAGCGTCCCTGAATGAGCAACCAACCTTGAAGAGACTCAGCGTACGAGTGAGCCTGATTATAGGCGTGTTCGATCGACTCTTTTTGTTGTTCACCCAATCCAAGCCGCCCATGAGGGGTAAAAGTATCGAAGGTAAAGTTCCTTAATTCATCCAGATTGCTGAATTGGAATAGACGCTCTCGGATGCGGCTTTCAATGGCAGACTGTCGGCAAGAACAGGCCTCCAACTTGCCGAAGTCGGGGTGGCTGATGGGCAGGTCACGGCGCAAGTAGCCGATGCCGTGGCAATAGGGGCAATGAGGGTCGCCCAGTTGGCTACCTCGATCTTCCATGGCCGACTCAGTCGTCGAACCATCCTTTGAGGTAGCGTTGGCGAGCCTTTTCAGTGTCTCCTCGATCTTCTCGGGCATCCTTACCTCGGGTGAGCCAATCTTCGAGAATGGCGGTGATGTAATTCCATTTACGTATGTTATTCTCAACAGCGATACGGATTGCTTCTTCGATCCAATGTTCAGGAAAACTCTCTTCCGCATCCCTAAGGGCTTCAGCGATCATCGGTGTGAGCGGACCAATGTTTTGTTCGTAGAGGGTAAAGAGGTTGGGGTACTCCACTTCTAATGTTAGCGGTCGTTCGGGTTCACCGCTTGGAGTCCATTTCCCTGCCTGGATGGCTTCGATCGCCGCACGCCCTTTGGGACTGTTGAGGAAGTAAAACGTCTCTTCTCCTTGGGCGAAAGTAAGGGTCACTTGAAGCAACGAACCACGTGCGACCGCACGCTCAAGCGCTTCCTCCAGGCTCTCTTCTGGCGTGACGCCTGGGAGGCGTAGAGCATTAAGCAAGAGACGATCGCTCGCCATTTCTCTTTGGCTTAGGTAGCGAAATCCCCCCTCCTTCCTGGACAGAGCCCAAAAGGCATAGAGGGTGATTTTGAGTTCGCCCAGGTGGTCGATTGCAGGAAGTAATTCACTGAAGAACGTGTTGGGGATGGGTATGGTTTTCGTTGCTTTTGCTAAAAACCCCGTGAACATTTGTGAAGGTTTCATTTAGATTAAATTCGTTCCACTTGACGCCCAACGCGTCGGTTTCAAGCCATCTCCATGTAGGGGACATGGCGAGTCTCTGCGTTTTCAAACTTGGCCAGATCTTTCCTGAAGACGAGTTCAACACTGCCTACCGGGCCGTTCCGATGTTTGGAAACGACGATCTCGGCGATGTTCTCTTTCAAGGGGTCTGTATCATATTGGTCAGGTCGATAGATAAAGAGCACGACATCCGAATCCTGCTCTAAACTCCCCGATTCGCGCAAGTCGGATAGCATCGGTCTTTTATCCGCGCGTTGTTCCACTGCGCGTGAGAGTTGCGCTGCGGCTAAAACCGGGACGCTCAACTCCCGGGCGAGCACCTTCAGATTTCTTGAGATGTAAGAGACCTCTTGCACCCGATTCTCCATGCGGCCCTCACCAGTCATCAATTGCAGGTAGTCAACAATGACGAGATCAAGACCAAATTCCATATGCAAGCGGCGACATTTCGTACGTAATTGTAAAGGCGTGATGGCCGGTGTATCATCGAGAAAGATATAGGTCTCGCCTAATGCGCTCACTGCCTGGGTGAACAATGGCCACTCATCATCCCGAATGTCCCCTGAGCGCAATCGTTGTGAATTAATCCCCGTCTCCTGGGCAATCAAGCGTTGAACCAGTTGTTCATTGGACATCTCGAGCGAGAAGAGCGCCACATGTTTCTTATGAATCTGACTGGCGTTTTTCGCAGCAGAAATGCAGAAGCCGGATTTACCTTGCCCGGGACGACCTGCGATAATCAATAAATCGCTTGGCTGCATGCCTCCCAAGAGCCGATCTAAATCGATGAAACCAGTGGGCACACCCACTGATTCGTCGCGATGGCGGGCGAGGTAATCGATACGATCGTAATATTCACTAAGAACTTGTTTGATAGGCTGCAATTCGTGAGCCAGGCGACGCTCACTAACGCCAAAGACCGCTTTTTCCGCCTCATTGATGACGTCTTCAATTTGTGTATCGGATTGATAGGCTAATCGTGCGATCTGATTCGCTGCCTCCAGCAAACGTCGACGAGTGGCTGTCTCCTCAATCAGATGACCGTAGGCTTCAGCATGCAGCGACGTAGGGACATTGGCGATTAACGCTGTGAGGTAAGCCGAGCCTCCGATTTCCTCCAGTCGAGATTTTCTCTCCAACTCCTCAGAGACGGTAAGAATGTCGATGGGAAGGCGTTGTTCGGTGAGGGATTCGCAGGCTTCCCAAATCCAGCGGTTGCGGTGGATGAAGAAATCCTCGGCTGAGAGGAATTGAGCAACATCGAAATAAGATTCGGGATTGACGAGAATCGCGCCCAGGACTGCTTCCTCAGCCTCTCGCACGAAGGGCGTACCTTGGACTTGCCGTTCCTCAGCCGAGGTATCCGAGGAGGGGGGTAAAGAAAATCTTAGATCGCTCATCTTTTAATCTGTTTGTCCTGGCAAGATTGCCAAGGTTAGTATAGATCAGATGCTTATCGCCTGCAGCGAAGGATCTTGCTTTTGGGGATACAAGGTGGAGGTCAGTTTTCTTCTCCACCAGGTGAATCGATGTCATCCATATCGAGGGTTTCAAGGAAATCTTTGAAAACCTCCAATCGTTCTTCGCTTCCTTCCTCCTTGCCCTCTTCGGCACTCACTTCCGATTCCGGCACGGTAGCTGCCTCCTCCATGACTGATTCGGAGATGAAAATGGGGACGTGCACGCGGACTGCCAATGCCAAAGCGTCGGAGGGACGCGAATCAATCGCCATTTCACGACCATTGACGTTGAGGATGATGTTAGCATGAAAAACATCGTCTCGCAATTCAGTGATGTTCACTTGTTTAACCTCAACACCGAGTGCGACCAATAAGTTACGCAATAGATCATGGGTGAGTGGTCTCGAAACTTCCAGCTCTTGTAGGCTGACCGTGATGGCTTCCGCCTCGTATGGCCCAATCCAGATCGAAAGGAAACGCTCAGAATTTGCATCCTTTAAAATAACGACGCGATGCTGGGACATCAGACTGACCCGGATGCTATCTATCACAACCTCGACCATATCCGAGCCTCCAACCTATTGTTCAACCTGGAATACCATAGCATCCATCGACCTTCTGAGCATAAAACCACTCTTCTCGAATAAAATAAAATGGGATAGAAATCCACTTTTGGATGAACCTTTTTGCTTACAGAGCTCTTGCTGGCATTCTAACACACGGACTGAGGGGTTGCAACCGAGAGTTGGATCTGTTGGTCTATCCGAATATGCTGTTATTATTGATCCATGG
>CAYGXU010000145.1:0-7129 GCA_964353875.1 uncultured Anaerolineaceae bacterium
TGTTGGCATCAGCTCTCCTGCAAAGAGCCCACCCTCGTCCTGGTCCCCTTCGGAGTCGCCTTCGGTCAACAGACAGAGGAAAGCCCTGCATTATTACTTCGGATAATGACCCATTTGGACGGCGAGCATGAAGGGGATCACCAAATACCATGGGAGGAGGGAGAATGAATCTAAGCTGGAAGCAAATCTTGCTCTTCCTGCGCCTTAGTCGCCCCTTGTTCCTCTTAGGAGGTGTGCTCCTTTATGGACTGGGCGGAGCGATTGCGCATTACATCGGTCGCCCTATCCATCTCTCAAGCTATCTACTGGGGCAAGTCATCGTCCTGCTCATCCAACTCATGGGGCAATACCTTAACGCATATTCGAAATCCAGCCAGGAAACGGATCACTTGCATCGCACACCCTTGGATGAGAGCGGTGATGCGTATATACCTCCGGCCTTGCCCCGTAAGACTGCCTTATATGCGGCCGCCTTCGCCCTCGCCCTGCTCGCTTCAACCTTCATCCTTTTACGGGTTAATGTCCAAGTCCCTCTGGTCGCTTGGCTCCTCCTCTTGTTAGGATTTATAATAGCCTTCTTCTATAACCTATCACCCATCTCATTGGCTACCTCAGGGTATGGGGAGGTCGCCTGCTCATTTGCGGTTGCTGGCCTCATCCCTGCCTTCGCTTATGCGCTCCAAACTGGTGAAATCCATCGCTTTCTCATTATGTCCTGCACCCCTCTTATTGCCCTTCATCTGGTCATGTTGATTGTCTTTGAATTGCCCTATTATGCATCAGACACAAAACGCAATTATCGCAACATCCTTATCCGATTGGGTTGGCCGATTGCCATGCGCTTGCACGATCTCGCCATCTTCTTTTCCATTGTGAGTATTATCGTGGCAGTCTTTTTGGGAATGCCCTTCCGGGTCGCAATCAATACCCTAATTGCGCTTCCACTCGCCCTCGCCCAACTCTGGCAAATGGAAAGAATCCGACGAGGATTCCCCCCACGATGGCGGACCTTGACATATAGCGCCTTGGCGTTATTCGCTCTTACAGCCTACCTTGAGATGCTTGGCTACTTGATGATCTGAAAATGCCCGAATTCCTCCGTCTTCTCCCCCCTCAGGAAGCCCTGGCAAAGTTTTTGCAGGCCATTCCTGATTCAATCCGATCCATATCTGAGATCATCCCGACAACTGAAGCAATGGATCGCATTCTCGCGCAATCAATCACTGCTCCACACCCCTTACCGCCATTCCCTCGCACGACAGTCGACGGCTATGCGGTACGAGCAGCCGACACATATGGAGCAAGTTCAAGCCTGCCCGCCTATCTCCAAATTGTAGGGGAAATCCCAATGGGAAAGCGTGCAACGTTTCAAATTGGCTCCATGAAGGCAGGGCTGGTGCATACCGGCGGGATGGTTCCCGAAGACGCCGACGCAGTTGTGATGCTCGAGAATACCCAACAGATCAACGAGAAGGAAATTGAGATCTTCAGACCTGTGGCGCCTGGGGAAAACGTCCTTGAAATGGGTGAGGATGTTAAAACCGGCGAGGTGGTACTTGAAACCGGAAAGCGATTACGCCCACAAGAAATCGGTGGATTGATGGCGCTGGGTGTGATGGAAGTTGCCGTAGTTCAACGCCCTCGAGTGGGAATCCTTTCCACAGGGAATGAAGTCATTTCACCCTGGGAAGAGCAAGCCGCGGGTCAGGTGCGGGATGTGAATTCGTATACCCTGGCCGCTTTGGTAACCCGAGCAGGTGGTCAGCCGATCATTCGTGGGATCATCCCGGATCGTTACCAGGACCTATTACAGGCTGCCGAAATCGCTCACAGGGAAGACCAAATCGTCGTTATCACCGCCGGTTCATCTGTCAGTATCCACGACATGACAGCCGATGTGATCCATACGCTGGGCGAACCGGGTGTTCTCGTACATGGCATCTCCATCAGGCCGGGAAAGCCGACCATCCTGGCTGTTGCACAGGAAGTGCCTGTCATCGGTTTGCCGGGTAATCCTGTCAGCGCCCTGGTCATTGCGGGTCTCTTTCTGGTGCCCATCATCCACAAATTCATGGGCTTCACGGGAGAAATCCGAGCTCAAGTCCCTGCCAAATTAATTCTCAATCTCTCTTCCGAAAGCGGACGGGAGGATTATGTACCGGTGAGACTCATCCGCAGTGAGGCAGGCTATCTGGCGGAGCCGGTCTTTGGGCGTTCGAATCTAATTTTCACTTTAATCCGAGCCGATGGGCTCATCCGTATCCCGCCCGACGCGACTGGCCTGCCTGCGGGCGCAGACGTTGTTGTGCAATTGTTCTAAAAGACTATGAGCGATCAAATTTACCTTCACGATGTCCCCCTCTCTGAAGCCTGGTTACGCTTTATCCGTGCACTTGAAGAAGCGGATCTTTGGCGTCCTCTCGAAGCGGAAGAAGTCCCTCTCGATCAGGCGCTTGGCCGTGTCAATGCCGAGACTGTCTGGGCAACCACTTCCTCTCCCCATTACCACGCAGCCGCCATGGATGGCTTCGCCCTAAGGGCAATTGAGACCATTGGCGCCAGTGATCGGACGCCGATCAGCCTCAAAGTTGGTGTGCAGGCCATCTATGTGGATACCGGCGACGCCATGCCCGAATGGGCGGATGCCGTCGTTCCGGTTGAGAAAGTAGAACCTATAGACGGCGGCGAGGATCGACGCACCTGGGAAGCCATCCGCTTGAGAAGCGCGCTGGCGCCATGGACACATGTTCGCCCATTGGGCGAGGACATGGTGGCAACCGAATTGGTCCTCCCGATGGGCCAGATCTTACGCCCGGTGGATCTGGGAGCGATTGCCGGCAGCGGGCACGATACAATGCGGGTTTGGCGAAAACCACGCGTGGCTGTCCTGCCCACTGGATCAGAACTCGTCCCGATTGGAAAGAAACCCCGATCCGGTGAGATCATCGAGTACAACTCCCTCGTGCTGGCTTCTCAGGTGATCGCTTGGGGCGGGCTTGCTACGCGATTTCCAATTATCCCAGATGAATTTGAAGAATTGCAGAAAGCCGTTCACACCGCGGCCGAGTCGCATGACCTGGTCCTGATCAATGCAGGATCCTCTGCTGGTTCAGAAGACTATACCGCTAGCGTGGTTGCTTCTCTGGGGGAACTTCTCGTCCATGGCGTTGCCGTTCGACCGGGTCACCCCGTGATCCTTGGCATGATCCATCCTGACCAAGTAAAGGAAGCTGAAAAACCTCACCGCACAGTCCCCGTGATAGGCGTCCCCGGGTATCCGGTCTCCGCGGCTCTGACGGGGGAGATCTTCGTAGAGCCGCTGCTCGCTCGTTGGCTTGGACGACAACCCAATGCCCCCCTGACTATCCCAGCAATTATCAGCCGTAAGGTACATTCTTCGCTGGGGGATGATGAGTACTTGAGAGTGACTGTCGGAAAAGTAGGCGATCGCATCATTGCTTCCCCTCTCTCACGCGGTGCTGGTGTGATCACCTCCCTGGTCCGAGCTGACGGTATTACCCGCATCCCTCGTGGAGTACAGGGGATTCAAGCCGGTGAGGAAATTACCGTCCATCTCTACCGCACCCCAGAGGAGATCGAGCGCACCATTGTCATTCTTGGATCCCATGACCTCACCATCGACATCATCGCCCAATTCCTGGCCGAGCATAATCTCCGCCTCGCTTCCGCCAACCTGGGCAGCCTGGGTGGTTTGATTGCTTTACGTCGCCAAGAGGCTCATCTCGCTGGTAGCCACCTGCTCGACCCGCAGAGCGGCGAATACAATCTGAAATATATCCATGACTACCTCTCAGGAACACCTGTTGTTGTCATCGCATTGGTCAACCGCCAACAAGGGCTGATCCTCCCCCGGGACAATCCAAAGAAGATCAAAGCCCTTGAGGATCTTGTGCGTGAGGATGTGACCTTCGTCAACCGACAGCGCGGGGCGGGGACGCGTGTCTTGCTGGATTACCACCTGGAGCGGTTGGGCATTGCAAAAGAGGACATCCTGGGGTACCAGCAAGAGGAGTACACTCACATGACCGTCGCGGCAGCCGTCTCATCCGGACGAGCCGATTGTGGCTTGGGGATATATGCTGCCGCCAATGCACTCGGATTGGACTTCCTGCCTCTCTTTCAGGAGCGCTATGATCTGGTCATCCCGAGAGAGCATTATGAAAACCCGCTCCTCTCGCCCTTACTCAAAATCCTGCACGATCCTCGCTTCAGGGAAACGATTCAAAATTTGCCTGGGTATGACACAAGCATCATGGGTAAGGAAATCGCTCGAATCGGATAGAAGCAGCAGCGCTCATTCTATAGTTGATGGTGATTGTTCTAAAGCTCATATTTTCCGACATACTCAAATGATGTGCTCCTTTCTCAAATGAAGATTGGTTCAGGCTCGTCTCCATGAAAAAGATGGTAGACTCATTGAAATCGGAATCCGGTGTATAACGTTAGGGAGTAGGTCAATTCGACTAATCCCGAAAATTATTCATAAAGTCCGATTAAGCAGATGAGTTCCGATAAAAACTAACGGTCAAATGTTTGCTCAGCAGCTGAGTTAGCATTCCATCTAACCATCTTCTCAATCCTCGGAGAATTTAATGCTTCGAAAGATTACGAGCGTTTCACGTCAGTATTGGGCTTTCTTGCTTTGTCTTTCAATGTTGCTCACCTTTTTCTTATTCAATTTTAACCATGCCAGCGGTGCAGCTCAATCGATCAATGGATATTTGATCACAGGCAAGATTTTCGATTCCCAGGGGAACCCTCTCACCATGGTTACCATCCAGGCGCTTCCCAAGGAAGGCACTGATGCTCTTGCACAGGTCGAAAGCCAGGAAGATGGTTCCTGGTCATTGATCTTGGAGAAGTTGCCGCAGGATTCGCTCATTCTCTCCTTTGAACGCCCTCACTTCAAAGAGCAGCAAATCCACCTGGATGGAAGAAATATGACACAATTAAAGGAGTCCGGTGTCTTACGGTTTCCCGATATCACTCTAGAGCGCCGCGTCACTCCAGCTCTGTGGGCTGCTGGGGTGATTTTCCTACTTGTCCTGGTGCTGATTGCCTTAGAAGTTTTGCATAGCACAACAGCCGCCTTGGCAGGCCTCACCGCGATTTTCCTGGTAAGCTTTGTAGGGGGAGCAATGACTCCCGGACTATTTATCTTTACATTTGATCGCGCGGTGAGTTACATCAATTGGGATGTGATCTTTCTTGTTATGGCAATGATGATCATCATCGCTATCATTGAACGTACGGGCATCTTCCAGTGGATGGCCTTCCAGGCTTACCGCCTCAGCCGTGGGCATAGCTGGCTCCTAAGCTTGATCCTGATGTTGATCACCTCCTTAGCCTCAGCCTTTCTAGACAACTTCACAACCATGTTGCTCATGACGCCCATCACTCTCCAGATCGGACTGGCTTTGGGGATCAACCCGCTGGCACTGATCATCCCAGAGGTCCTGGCTTCGAATGTTGGCGGCATCACCACTTTGATCGGGACACCCTCCAACATCTTGATCGGTGCTTATGCCGGAATAAGCTTTCTTGATTTCCTCACATACCAGACAGTTGGAGTTCTCATCGCCCTATTTTGCATGGGCGGTTATGTGCTCTATTTCTATCGTAAAGAATGGCGCAAACACAGCAGCGGGATCTCCCCCCGGCTGTATAAAATGCTTCAAGAGAATGCGAAACTCAGCGATCCGAAGTCGCTCTGGAAATCAGGTCTAATCTTCGTGCTTGTGATCGTCGGGTTTATGGCGGGCGAGAAATACCATATCAATGTTGCCGCCACTGCGCTGGTAGGCGCCACCATCTTATTGATCTGGCTTAGGCCGGATATCCATGTCATGATCAAATCCGTCGACTGGACTACACTGGTATTTTTCATGGCTCTCTTCGTTGTGGTTGGCGCCGTCCAAGAAGTTGGCATACTTTCCTTCATCGCCTCAGGATTGTCACAAATCATCGGAAATAATCTCGTCCTTGGGCTCTTCCTGATCGTCTTTGGATCAGGAACACTCTCGGTTGTGATTGCGACAATCCCCTTGACCACCTCATTACTGCCTATTGTTAATTATCTGACCAAGACGATTCCTGGCGCCAATAATCTGGTGCTATACTACGCTTTGTCAATGGGAGCATCGATGGGAGGTAATGGCCTCATCATTGGCGCGGAAGCCAACATTGTCACTGCCGGCATCACCGAGCAAGCGGGAACGCCAATTTCGTTCAAAGAATTCTTGAAGATCGGCCTTCCCGTTACCTATATCACTCTTACTGCTGGTTTTCTATGGCTCATGTTCCGATTCTAAATCGACTGAGGAGAGATAAAATGTGAAAACAATTCTCTGTCCCACACGTGGTGGTGAAGCAAGTTATCCCAATCAAGATCGCGCAATTAAACTTGCGAAGGAGAAAAAGGCAAAACTTCTATTTCTCTATGTCACCGATGTCAACTTCCTCGGGCATCTTGCCTCCCCCATCCTGGTGGATGTGGAAACAGAATTGGACCACATGGGCGAATTTGTTTTGGCGATGGCTCAGGAACGAGCCGAACAGGCCGGCGTAAAAGCAGAGACTATCGTCAAACATGGCAGCTTTAAATTGGCTCTTCAGGAAGCAATTAAAGAACACAAAACGTATTGGCTGGTTTTGGGAAGCCCTGCTGGCGAGACAGCCATCACAACTCAATCCTTTCTACAAGACATGATCCGATCCCTTATTCGAGAAACGGGCGTCAAGATATTGGTTGTACATCAAGGTGAAATTATCGGCGAATATATGTCTGATGGATAGTATTGCCAAATGGCTTCTTAACTATCATCTTTTTTTGAGTTCTAATGCTACTCATCACCAATGGAATGATTATTTTACAGTGGCAATAACCCTTGAAAATCCAATCATAGGAGAGATGCTCAATGCAACTAGCAAAAGTCGGCGAAATGGCGCCTGATTTTGAAGCCGAGAGCGATCTCGGTGAAACTGTGCGCTTATCTAATCTGCGAGGTAAACGGATTATACTTTACTTCTATCCCAAGGCTGATACCCCGGGCTGCACCGCGGAAGCCTGCAACTTTCGTGATGATTACAGCGCCTATCAGAAAAAGGA
>CAYGXU010000146.1:0-7015 GCA_964353875.1 uncultured Anaerolineaceae bacterium
GATCCTACCGCCAACTGCCTCTGCTGCTTTATCACCTCCAGACCAAATGGCGCGACGATCCTCGCCCCCGGGCGGGTTTGATTCGAGCGCGCGAGTTCACCATGCTGGATAGTTATAGCCTTGACGCAGATATTGCTGGCCTGGATGATCAATATGATGCTCACTATCACACCTATTTCAAGATTTTCCATCGCTGCGGACTGCCCGTGATCGCGGTGAAATCCGATGTCGGCATGATGGGTGGGACTCAGGCGCACGAATTTATGTATCTCAATCCAATCGGTGAGGACTCCATCCTGATCTGTGATGGTTGCGGTTATATGGCCAACCGTCAGGTTGCGCGCATCAACAAATCCTTGCCAAGCACAGAGGATCAACGACCGCTTGAAAAAGTCGCCACTCCCGGCGCGCATACGATTGCTGATCTGGCGGCTTTCCTCGATATCCCCAAGTCGAAAACAGCCAAGGCTGTATTCTTCCTGGCCGCCTCGATCAGCGGCGACCAAATTCTGGAACGTTTGATCTTTACTATCCTACGAGGCGATATGGATCTGAACGAGACCAAACTGGCAAACGCCCTTGGAGCCAGGGCTCTACGCCCCGCCACAGACGAGGAAATCGCCGCGGTTGGCGCCGTGCCTGGTTTCGCCTCACCCATCGGACTGGAAAAGGCCTTCGTCGTGGTCGATGATTTAATCCCCGCCTCCCCCAATTTGGTCGCAGGCGCGAACGAGGTGGATCATCACTTCCTCAATGTCAACTATGGGCGTGATTTCCAAGCCGACTTGATCGTCGACCTGGTCGAAGCAAACGCGGACGCGCCCTGTCCTCGATGCCAACATCCCATGCGGTCTGAGCGCGGCGTCGAAGTGGGGAATATTTTTAAGTTAGGGACACGTTACAGCGAAGCAATGGGCGCCACCTACCTCGACCGCGACGGAAGATCCACACCGGTGGTCATGGGATCGTATGGCATCGGTCTTGGCCGTCTCTTGGCATGTATCGCTGAAGAACATCAAGATGAAGACGGCCTTCTCTGGCCGATTGCCGTCGCGCCCTATGAAGTTCACCTGATCTCACTGGAGGGGAAGATTGATCTTGTGGAGCAAATCTATCAGCAACTAAGAGCGGAGGGGATGGAAGTGCTTTATGATGATCGCGACGAACGCCCTGGGGTGAAGTTCAAAGATGCTGACCTGATCGGCCTACCATTACGACTCACATACGGAAAACGCTCGCTAGAACAGGGGGGGATAGAATTGAAAGCTCGTCACGAAGATGAACGTCGAATCGTGCCTATGGAAGCGATCTTGCCACAAGTGGTATCGACACTTGCCGCCCTTAAAGAAGCCTGGAGAGGAAGACCTCTGCAAATTCCAGAACCGGATTGATGTTAGTATTTCCACAATGATTTGGTCGATCCATTCGCCTCACCTGAACATGACCCATGTCTTGAGTATGATTGGAGACTTCCATGGATGATCGTCAAGCTCAGATCCTACGCTTCTTGGAGATCATTGAGCCGCTCAAATCCATCAGCGCGCTACAATCCTTTCAGATCATAGTCGCAACGAGAGTGACGCCGATTATTCATAGCATATGGCCCTCTTCTCTTTGCTATTGTACAAACAACTCCAAGAAGATGTGCAGATCGAACAGGTCCTGTCAATGATCCTCATCCACGACCTGGGAGAAATCATTGCTGGGGACAGTTTCGCTTTTTCTGCAGAACATAGTGATCCCTCACATGAGCGCCAGGCCTTGAAGGCTCTGCTCTCCTTACTTCCAACCGATCTGAGCGAGAGCATCGCTGCCTACTGGAACGAATTCACATTCGGGGATTCTAACGAAGCGCGTTATGCCAGGGCGATCGACCGCTTGCAAGCCCTGGCACAAAACGTATTCGGCGCAAGACACACCTGGCGCGAACGTGGCGTCACAGAAGCGATGAGTCGGTATCTTAATAAGGAAGCGATGTCCTTCGATCCCGCGCTTCGTACGATCTTTGAGATGCTCTATCAACGCGCCGCGGAAGAAGGTCTCTGGACCGCAAAAGAAAAACAGTAGAATAAGCGGCTCAGTCAAGTCAACACTGCAGTCAAAGCAGCGACTCCGCCATGTGTTATTCCATACAAGCCCCAGCCCGTCGTTGGGCTGGGGCCTAGCCTTTACTACTGACCCTTGCGATGATCACAAAGACTTTATTGGTAAATGTCTTGATGGGCTAACTCCTCCCTCACCAATCTTAGTACGAGATCATCCAAGTCTTGCACCCCATAGCTATCGACATTCATCGTGCTCACATCCCCAGGCTCACCCCCATTGCTTGGTTCTTCATAGGTCAAAAAGATGAAACGAGATTGGGTGAATTGCGCCATCTGACGGAAGATGTATTCCGCTTGATCATCACTGCCACTGGCCGCAATGGGGAAGATCTTAATCCCATTGGCGGCAGCAATGGCCATCTCCTGGGCATAATCGAAATCCTGAGCGTAATCCAGGTGGGGTGGAGCATCGGCGACCAGGAAGATCAGACGAATACTGTCCTCCTCTCGCCAGTCCAACCTATGCAGGGCTACATGTAAAGCCTCATTGAGGGATTCGGGGTAGTCACCGCCACCTTCCGCTTGGATCTGATCGAGTTGTCCTGAAAACCTTTGAACATTGGAGGTGAAATCAGCCATGGCGACAACATAGTCATCGCCCCGATCCCTATAACTGACCAGTCCGAAACGTAGATCTGGGCGCGGATGGAAATCGTCGATTTGATCGGCGATACTTAATATGCTCGATTGCAGCGCTTCAATTTCGTCGCTCATGCTTCCTGTAGAGTCGAGCAGGAAGAGCACATCCAGGCCAATTTCATTTTGCCTATGATTCAATTGCTCCAATTTTCCCACCCAGCTTTCTTGCTGGTCTCTAAGCATTTCAAATGTTTGAGCAATACCATCTTTATGGATCGAAACCAGAAACGAGCGGGATTGAGAATTACCCTGCGCGCGCGGGAAGAACAGCGTCTGACCTGTGGCAAAGGTCCGTCCCTCCCATAGTTTCACCTGACCATCCCAGATCGTGACTTTGGCGTCCAAGATCGGATGGTTATTCCCATCCAAGGCGGTGATGATGTAGCGCTCGCTGATATCGACATCGTGGACGTACGGTCCCTGGTAGTTCCACCGGTATTGAAGGTACTCCTCCCAGCCTGCATTATCATCCACCTCCCCTGCCCGCACCTCAGGCAATTGCTGCCTGCGATCCTGTTCTCGATAAGGCGTTGGCGAGACGAGTGGCATCACAGTGGGCAGGACCTGCGTTGGAGAGACCGCTTGGATCGCTGTTGGGTACTTCACTGGAGGAACAGCCGTCACGGGAAGTAGTTCTGCCGGATTCTTGGCCAGCACCGCACAACTACTTATACCAACAGTAAGAAGGGCAAATATTAATAAGCTAAAGGTTCGATTTTTGAACATGGTGTAGCTCCTTTCTTCATGCTCTGTGAGCCGAGCTTTGCCTTTAGCTTACCCCTTACCCCTCCCCTGGTCTTGATACAGTCTTGACAGTCGGATGACAAAACATTGGATGCAGATGTAATTGAGAGTAACTTCCACCAGGAAGATGTCTTTCAGACTATCCAATGAGGTGGTTTTGGCATTTCTTCACCCACTGCTTAGAAAGAAATATTGCGACGTATTAATATCCATAAAAGCACTTGCCCCCAACCAGGTGGGGGCAGTGTCTGGGGTTGATAAGTTGTCGGACAGGCCTTTGTCTTGGCCCTGTAGAATAGGTCAGGTTGCCTTAACATTGGATAATCGCCCGTAGGGCGCCAAGCGATTATCCAATATTCGTCTTTATTCAAGCGCCAGGTAGCGTTGGTTCTCCCCGCTGAAATCCAATAGGGGATTATAGACCGCCAATAATCCTGTCTCTCCTTGGCTGGCCTGCATCACAATCCAGCCCTCATACTCCCCGCTGGGGAATAAGGGAATGTCAAGGATGGGTTCAGGCTCAACGACAAAGAGGACTTCATAAAGCACATTCTTATCGCCTGTCGCCTGGAAATCGGTTGAATCGATATACATCGATCCATCGATCGTGCTGATATAGCGTACATGCACTCTGGCCAAGATATACTCCATCCCCTCCGCAGGGGATTCATTGAATTCATTGGCCTCCATAATCATCGCTAGCGCTTCTTCCCCTCGAATCACCTCGAGGATGGTTACCTGCCAATCTTCCGAGACGACCGTCTCACCCAATGGGGCAGGATTGTTGCGATCGGTGCCCAGATCCGTCGGTTGGATGTCCTTAAGTTCGGGCGGAATACCGAGTGAGGCGCCCTCATCTAAGGCAATGTAGCGGAAACGATCCTCGTCATAATTCATGATCTCATCGAAGACCAGGATCAGATTGCCTTCGCCTTCGCCGATCAAATAGACCGCCCAGCCCTCAGTCTCTCCATCCTTATAAAGATCAGCATAAAGCTCCGGATCAGGCGGATAGGCATCGAATGATGTATAGTACTCTATATAACGATCTCCGGTGACATTGAAATCCCCACCGCTGATATTATGTTCATCGGAATCATTGTAAGTGCATTTGGCATGGATCTTGAGCAGCAAATACTCCCACCCTTCTGGTGGCGGCTCATTCCACGAATCGGCCGCTTGAAGAGCCTGCCAGGCTTCATCACCTCGCATGATCTCCACCACCTGGAAATCCCAATTGGGGCCGGAGATCAATTCGCTACGCGCATAAGGATTACTTCTGCTCATTCCCAAGGCTGAAGCTGTCGGCGTCGGTGGGACGGGAGTTGGCTTCAGAGTTGAAGTTGCCTCGGGCTTGATCTCTTCGGCAGTAGGCTGAGCTTGTGGCTGCTCGGTTTCAACGGACTCACTCGCCCCGAGACTGCAGGCAAGCGACGCACCAGCGAGTGCCAAGATGACCAATGAAATAATTAATGCTCTTTTGTTTCGATTTCGCATTTCTTATCCTCCGGTTTGGTATTTTTAAAGAATCCATCCTTTCTGAGTGAGTGATCAGATCGAAGCTTAAAATCAGGATGGTTACCCTATTGCGCTGGAAATGACCTGTCCGCTCGCCCTTTCCAACTCAAGCGCTATTTAAACGAAACCAATCACATTTTGTTACAAATCGGGGAATCTTAAAAGAATAAAATCCACTCCTCCGGCTTTACCGGGCGACTTTGCTTCGCCCAATCCCCTGGTAACTGAACTATGGAAATAAGACTGAATATTTCGTATTTATATATAGGACGATAATTGTTTATTCAGGATAAATGAAAACCATTTCATAGTCAATATATTCTTCTAAAATTTGGGCGCTAAAAGCTTGCTCTACTGAAGCCAATTAACCTGACGTTTTATTAAGCGACTTCCTGCTTCCTTGATCCGTAATCTCCCCTAAACTTCGCCATACAACAATCAATACGCTTAATTGATTGACTCCCCATCATATTAACAAGGAACGTTAAAGCATGATCCATGCACCAGATAACCACACTTGCATCAAAGGCTGCGCATCTATCCCTGTGAGCGAGATTTGCTACAATAACGATCATGAATGAGACGGTTTGGTCTGGATACCCTTCTAACTATCGCCAAGAGGAGATTAATTGCCTGCTTACCAACCTTCGGGCTGGGGAGTGCGTCTCGCTCATCGGGCTGAGCGGGATGGGAAAATCCAATCTGCTCGGCTATCTCGTCCATAAAGTAAATTTCGATCGGGACGCCGGGTTTGACGCGCTCCTGATCGATTGCAACCGGCTTCCATCATTTGATGCTGCCACCCTGCTCGATATGACACGCCAAGAGCTATATCGTATGGCGCTTGCCCATGAAATCCAGACGCAATCCCAGGGCGACCTCTTTGACCAAGTTGATCAGAATATTTCGGCCATCCTTGCTCATACCCAAAGACCCCTGGCTCTGCTTATGGATGGTTTTGATGATCCAGCAAAAATCCTCGACCGTCCCTTTTTTAATCGATTGCGCGCCTTGCGTGATCAGTACAAATACCGTCTTTGCTACTTACTTGCGACCCGTCGTCCTTTAACCGCAATCACCGGGGAAGAGAAAGTACGCGAGTTCTTTGACCTGATCGCATCGAATCAAATCTGGCTCGGACCGCTCACAGAAAGCGATGCCACCTGGACGATTCAACGTATCGAGCAACGTCTGAGGATCAACTTCACCGCAGAAGCTATCGAGAGACTTTTGAACCTATCTGGACATCACCCTGGCCTGCTAAAAGCGATCGCAACCGTGTGGCATTCGGGCGATCCATCCAGGCCAGCATCGTGGCTGAACCATGCGGGGGTAACTCGTGAATGCCAGATGCTGTGGGATGATCTCCCCGAGGGCGTCCGTGGCGCGGCTTATGAACAGCCAGTGACAGACGCCATGTTACATCATGTCGGCCTGGCGAAGGATGGCCAACTTTGTAGTCCTGTATTTGCTGCTTTCATCGATCGAAAAGCTGGGGAGGAACTTCTCCTCGACCGAGCTACGGGCGCGGTTTGCCGCGGAGGCACCCGCATCCCCCTCGATCTCACTGCAAAGGAATTCGCTCTGCTGGTTTATTTGTTGGATCAAAAGAATCATATCTGTGAGAAGGATGAGCTTATCCGCGCGGTCTGGCCTGAGGACCGCCTCTACGAGGAGGGGATCCGTGATGACAGCCTCGCCCAGCTTGTACGACGGCTACGCGTAAAAATCGAGCCGGATCCCTCCGATCCCAGCTTTCTTATGACTATCCCTGGACGTGGCTACCGTCTGATCCAGCCTGAAAAATGAACATCCCTTCCCGTTCGCGCGCCAGCCCAGTTAACCAGCGTTCACACCTCAATCTTATTTAGTTTCAGTCGATTAGAGCACTCGATTAATTCTTCTCGATGATTCTCTTCTCCTGTTCCTTTCTTGGATGAATCCGGCTTTCCAGAGAAGATATGACTATCGTCTCTCAATCCATAAAAAAAAGTGGAATTGCTCGTACT
>CAYGXU010000147.1:0-6760 GCA_964353875.1 uncultured Anaerolineaceae bacterium
CCAAAGTGGCGCAATGGACGCCAGCCGATTTCGCCACACGGCTTGAAGTGATACTGCTGGAGTGCGCATCAACCAGACCGGTGCACAGCACAAGCCGTATGGCCCAGAACGTGGTTGAAAGAGATCCTGATGGACCACCCTAGAATCAACATCCTCGGCGTAGGCGTCAGCATCATCAACATAGACCAAGCGCTGGAATGCATTCATGGTTGGATCAAGCGCCATGAACCACATTACGTTTGCGTCACGCCGGCCCATTCCATCATGGCATGTACCCATGACCCTCACCTGCGCGCGATCTTCAACCATAGCGGGTTGACGACACCGGATGGGATGTCTATCGTCTGGTTGTTACGCCTTAAGGGACATCATCATGTGCGGCGGGTGTACGGCCCTGATCTGATGAATGCCCTTTGCCGTCAATCGCTTGAGTACGGTTATCGGCATTACTTCTATGGCGGTGCGCCCGGCGTGGCTGAGACGCTACAAGCCAAGATGCAAGAGCAATATCCAGGCCTCCAGGTAGCAGGGACTTACTGCCCTCCTTTCCGCCCTCTAACGCCGGAGGAGGACATCCAGGTCATGGAGATCATCAAGGATTCCAAACCCGATATCCTCTGGGTGGGCATCAGTTCACCCAAACAAGAAATCTGGATGGCGGAGCATGTGGAACGCTTAGGCATTCCTGCCCTGATTGGCGTTGGCGCTGCATTTGACTTTCTCTCTGGGAACAAAGAACAGGCTCCCCGTTGGATACAACGATCCGGATTGGAGTGGCTCTTCCGCCTTGCCAGTGAGCCCAAGCGTCTCTGGCGGCGTTATGTCGAATACCCTCTTTTCCTAATCCTGATACTCTTGCAGGCCATGGGCTTGAAAAAATATCCTCATGAGTAACCCTGGGATGATTCCTCTCCGGGGTGGATTGTCACGTTTGTCCCTCTCCTCTATACTTAATCCCATCAGGAGAAATTCATTGCGAGGAAATAGACGTAGTCCATGAGCAGATACCAAATCTCTCGATTAAGTATCCAGCTTTTCGTTCTTGATCTGGTACTAACGCCAGTCGGTCTTTGGATTGCTTCACAATTGCGCATCCTCTTGCCCTATGGGCAGTACATCCCTCCCGAAGCTGCTGTGCTCCCTTTGCCGGTCTACCTGCTCGCCATTGTCTGTTGGAACACGGCGTTGATGTTGAACGGGGTTTATGATCCCCAACGCGTGCTGCGCTGGTTCAATGAGAGTATTCGGGTCGTCTCTGCGGCCGTGTTGGCGACGGGATTGCTTGCCGGCGCGCTATACCTGACCTATCGAGAAACCTCACGCCTGCAATTCATCTATTTCCTGATCATCAATCTTTTCCTGCTGCTCGGCCATCGAGCCATTCTGCGCATCGCCGATCGTATGAGAGGACATCTAAGAGCAAATGGGCATATCCGGATTCTCGTCCTAGGCGCCGGAGACCTGGGTCAAAGGGTGGCTCAGGTCATTCACGATCACAGCCGTTGGGGCCTCGAGTTGGTTGGCTATCTAGATGATGACAATGAGAAGCAAGGTCAGAGTTTCGAGGGGGCAAGTGTGATTGACAAGATCTTTGCCATCCGACAAGTAGTCGAGGGGCATGAGATCGACGAGGTCTGGATCGCTTTGCCCGTCTGGGCTTATGATCGGATCAACCTGGTGCTTTATGAGCTGGAACGTCTGCCGGTGAGGATCAAAGTCATCCCCAATTATTTCTCGCTGGCACTGGTGCAGGCAAAGGCGGAGGTGGTCGGCGGTATCCCCATTATCGGTCTCCGTGATCCCGTCATCGAAGGCTTTCCCCGCCTTTTAAAGCGAGCTTTCGACCTTGTGGCAGGTGTTCTCTTTCTTTTTTTCCTGGCCCCCCTGGGAGCTATCATCGCCACTGCCATCCGCCTCGATACACCGGGACCAGTCTTCTTCAAACAACAGCGCGTTGGCGAAAATGGACGGCTGTTCGGTATGCTCAAGTTCCGTAGCATGTACAACGATGCAGAAAAACTTAAGGACGAAGTGGTCACTGAAACGGCCACCGGTGAAGTGATCCATAAATCCCAATTCGACCCACGCGTCACACGCGTCGGGCGAATCCTGCGGCGGACCAGCCTGGATGAGCTTCCGCAACTCATCAATGTCCTCAAAGGCGATATGAGCCTGGTCGGTCCCCGCCCGGAGATGCCCTGGTTGGTGGATCGCTATCAATCTTGGCAACGCAAGCGCTTTGCCGTCCCACAAGGACTGACCGGGTGGTGGCAGATCAACGGCCGCAGCGAAAAGCCGATGCATCTCAACACGGATGATGATCTTTACTACGTATACAACTACTCCCTTTGGCTCGACATTAAGATCCTGTTGAAAACCCCCATCGCCGTCATCAAAGGGAGAGGGGCTTTCTAAGGCTCAGCATCGCCTACCGATGTCTGGGCGCAGCTATTGTCGATTTTCGAACCACCCCCGATCCATCAATAAAAATGTCATAGTACCCTCCCTGGAAAACCTTAATCCCTGCTGCCGTGCCCTCCCACGAGAAATAGTTGACCAGATTGGGTACTTGTTCCGGGATTGAGAAGATTGGATAATATGACAACTTTGACATGGTCTTCAGGTATGAGGCGGAAATTAATAATTCATCGATGCGGAAGAGGTGTAATGTTTCGAGCTCGAAAGCCCATGCTTTTTTCGCTTGTTGCCTCTTTCATTGAATCGAAAAGGCACGGAGGGATTTTTTCAAAAATCCAGCGTGCAAGCATGCGAAGTCTTTGGTATTCGAATGAGTACGACCGGTTTAATTGCCTCGATCGCTCTCCTTACCTTATTGGATTTGGCCATCATTCTCTGGCTTCGCAGGCGATGAGAGCCGGATGATTCAAGCCCACAAGTACGACCCTTTGGGGGCTATTCACCTTTCTTTGCCTGGCTGAAATATGGAGGTCTCCCAAATGGGAAGAGATAAAAATCAGATGAAACAGCATACTCAGGGCGTCAGCGTTGATCAAGCACAATCGTTCGTTACCCTTGCCCTATCAAAAATGCTCATAAAATCCAATAAATGGATCGAGATTATTCTGATCGGATTTGCTGCACTGCTCTACTCCTTCCCATTACTTAACTTCCAACCTGGTTTAGGTCCCTCCGGCAACGAGTACCAAATACATACCGGAGTTTCCATACTACTTAAGCAATGGTTGGCCGGAGAAACCGATTTTCCCCTTTGGAATCCCATTGTAGGCACTGGGCGCTCGCTGATTGCCGATCCATTTCTATTCCTATTCAATCCTTTCCTCTCATTGCCCATGGTACTGATGGGCGTTGTCAACGGGAGTAAAGTTGCGATCGGCCTCAATTTCTTCATCGCCGGGACAGGGATGTGGGTTTTAGTGAACGAACTGAAATTGGGGCGAGTATCGCGCATATGGTGCAGCCTGCTCTATATGATGTCAGGCGCCATCCCGGCTCATCTTACAACCGGACATCTTCAACTTGCCTTCGCATTAGGCTGGTTACCCTGGTCTATTGCTGCATTTCTTTGGGTACTTCACCACTCCAGCTTCCTCGCCATGACCCTGGCTGCCATTGCCCAGGCGCTCTTCTTCTTCACCGGCAATCTCTACTATCAAGTCTACACATTCTTTTGTCTCCTACTTCTTAGCCTCTTCTTTGCCATCGAATGGAAGAACCTGAGTCTAAATAAGAAAGCTGCTGTGAATATTTTTCTCCTAGGCCTTGTCTCTCTCGGATTGATCGCTATACAGGCTCTACCCGAGATCGCCATGCGAAAGAATATTCATAATATGGGGGGGTATGGGCAAAACGAGACAGAATTTGGAGGCTCACAGAAACCCGAATATGCGTTCATCAACTACTTTGTCTCTGACCAGGAATTCTATCGAAACGGAACGCTGAACAAAGCCGCTTTCTTGCAGGAAAGCTATCATTTCATCGGGATTGCCCCGATCCTGCTCTTACTCTTCCTCGTGCCTGCCTATCAGAAAGGTCGTCGGCGGGAGATCCTCGCCTTTGGAGCTTGTTTCCTTCTAATGCTTGCCTGGGCCGGCCTACGTTACACCTTTATAAAAAATATCTACCATACTTTCCCAATGCTATATCAATTTCGATGGCCAGGTCGAGCGCTGAGCGTGGGTGCTCTTTTCCTGATTCTTCTCAGCGGTTACTCCCTGGATTACTTGTGGAACTGGCTTCATTCAGATCTCAGATCTGTAAAGCTTCCGGGATTCAATGGCGCTGCCGCCGTTTCTCTGAGACCATCTTCCGTGGCGCAATTTCTTCTTCTCATTGGGCTTGGTCTCTCGATTAATCATGTATACAAAACCAACAAGGCTCTGATCTATCTCGAAAGGATTTCCCAGCCCGAAGTGAAATCTGCGCTCAAATGGCTGCGCTCTAATGATCCCGAAGAATTCTCCGTGCAAGCAACGTTCGGTGCCGGATTACCAGGGATTTTTGAATTTTACAAACTTGGCATCCGCTCACCCAACATTGTGGACGGCTGGTTCCCTGCCGCAGCATATCTTCCCTTTGCAAAAGCAGATCTGATCAACTACCAGCCAAAATATTGGCTTCAATGGCAGGGGGAGGAAGTTGCCTTGCCCGACGCCAATCTCATAAGGCAGTTTGGCCAACTGCAAATTTGGAAATTAACGAATTTCTTCCCTTACGCATTTCATGTACCCCTGAATAAAGCCTTAGAAACTCCACAATTTACCCCAAACGACGTTTTACCTGTTCTTCGAGTACAGCGCGAAGGTCATAACCAGGTTGTGGTTGACGTCGTGGTTCAAGAGGAGAGTATATTGGTACTTTCCGAATCGTGGTTTTCCGGATGGGAGGCGTTCATCGATCAGAAATCTGCGGAACTGCTTTCCGCAAGCAATCTGCTCAGCGTGCAATTGACGCCGGGAAGTCATCACGTTTTATTTGTCTACAACCCGATTTCATTCAAGGTGGGCGCATTCCTCAGCGCTTTCACCCTCCTGCTGCTTGTTGGCATCGTCCTTTCCGAACAGATCGTATTGCCCATCATTTATCGAGTGCGCCAAAGGAGGGGGAAACTCGGTCTGACCGACCATTCATCGACAAAGCTTCAAAATCGTAATGATCAAGGGATAGACGATAGTGAGCAAAGATCCACTTGAAATGCAAGATGTCACGATGTCCATTGGATCCGTTTCTTGGACAAAAATCAGTGCGATCTCGTGCCAATCGCCTCTCTCCAGAGCATCGGACGCTTTCGGGCAATGGGTCATGAAGGGCAATCTTTGCTAGTACCGTAAGTAAAGCAAAAACGAAGGGCACAAAACCTCCTATGCCCTTCGCGATTAAACCTTAAGTTGGTTGCTCCTTATTGCACCGGATTCATCACCCTCCCCAGGAATAGGATTGTCCCAGTCTGCAGATCTTCGATCATGAAGATGAAAGGATGGTCGATGGTCATTTCGACCGGCGCCAGGGGCGCCATTGTGACCTGCATGATCACTGCTGTAGCCGCTGCAGCTTCGGTCCCTTCTTCATCCACGGAGACAAATGCCTTGTGTACGATCTCGCTGATGAAGAGATCGCGGGTGCCATCCATCCCAGAGAAATCCGCCTCCGAAAAAGCCCTGGGCATTCCCATCTCTCGTAGCGTCTCGCTCAAGCCATAGCTAGTCTCATATTCGAATTTTGGCATACTGAGGCGAACCGTCTGCGACTCAAGGCTTCCCATGATCTCCTGTAATCGCTGGCTATCCAGACTGTCTTCAAAGCTTTCGAAGCGATCCGCATCCGGCAGCAGGATGACCATCGCCGTCTTATCGCCCACGTAAGGCAGCACCACCGCCTGGTAGCCCTCCCCTTCGCCGTAGCGGAACATCTCCTCTTGGAACATGAATGATGCCGCCACATCCGAGCCATCCAAAAGATGAAAGACCCCCTCCCGCGTACCCTCTACTTCAAAGGGATGCAGCCAGCCGGCATTAAAATAGATGGCGTTGGCCAGGATCAATCGGGTCAGGGTATTGATCGCACCTTGTGGGATTAAATCCTTGATTTTCTCTTCGGTCTGCTCACTGACCCAATCATTAATGACTTGACGCGCCTGCTCGGACTCTTTCTCAAAATCGACCAGGCGCATACCGGCGCCATAGTTCAGCGCAATGACATCCAGATAGTCTGAGAGAAACTCATAACCGCGTTGACCCCAGATCGAGTTGGCGATATTCAACTTGAAGGGTTCACCCATCTCGTCCCCTATTCCCTCATCGAGACGAGCCAGTTCAAGATCAAGCGCGTTGAAGGCAGGGTGTAATCGATCCTGAGGAAGAAGGTAATGCAATGTTTGCGCCATCTGTTGCTCAGTCTCCCCTCGAGCTCCGGCATAGGTCATCGCCAGGGCCAGCGAGATGCTGTAGGGAGAATAGAACAGGTTGCCCCCTCCCTTTTTCAATTGATGGTAGAGATCAAAGGCGAAAGCAGAGTTCCCAGCGGTCAACTCCTGCAGATCAGCCCCTTGCACCTGCGGTGAAGAAGCGCGCTCCAGATCGGACTTGGCCTCCATAGCCGAGGCCGCTGGTTGAGCGCAACTTGTGATAAGAACTGACAAAATCAACAACCAGAAGAGCGATTTTGCTGAACATAATAATCCCATTTTCTTGTACTCCTTTCAGGAAATGTCCAATTTCATCTACCTGGGCATGATTGGCTCGGTATTCTCGGTTTGAGTAGCATCCCCAGGATAAGCCCTACC
>CAYGXU010000148.1:0-6685 GCA_964353875.1 uncultured Anaerolineaceae bacterium
CGTCTCCTCTGGCTTCTCCGTCACGAGAAATCGCCATGGGCGCTCATTTGCGTCCGACCATACATTACGGCAATGAAGTCAAGGACTTCAACGACCTGGTCGGCAAGAATATCGCTATCGTCATGTATTTCCTTGATTGGACTGGAGTTCCTCCGAGTCAGGCATTTGATCCATTCCTGGTGAACCAGATCCAGAGTGAAATCACGGATCCCAATGAAAAGCCGGTGGTCATGCTGACCTGGCAGCCGATGAAGCAGAATAACTCTTTCGGGTGCACACAAACCTATAATGGGATCATCCCTCCTGCGGATATCATCGCTGGGAATTGTGATGCCTATATCACGCAATTCGCACTTGAAATCAAAGCCAGATCAGAGCGATTTCTGATTCGCTTTGCGCATGAGATGAACATCTCCGACTCGATCTGGTGGCCAGGTCATTTCGGTGGGGATGCCTCTCTCTATGTTCAAATGTATCGACATGTTTACGATGTGTTCACCACCCAGGACGTCCCCAATGCAGAATGGCTCTGGTCGCCCAATTATGCCAGCTATCCTGCAGACGCCTGGAATAACCTGCATAACTACTATCCAGGAGATGCTTATGTCGATTGGATCGGTTTGAGCGGCTATAATTGGTATGTCAGTCCAGGTCATAATCAACCATGGCAATCTTTTGAGGCGCTTTTTGATAGCGTTTTGGAAGATTTGGCCTGCAATTACGCCAAGCCCCAAATCATCGCCGAGATAGGATCGGTCGAAGGAGGCGGGACTGTCCCCACTAAAGCGGAATGGATTCTTGATGCCTACCAGAAAGCGGAGAATTATCCTTTCTTACGGGCGATTGTGTGGTTTAATGATTACGCTTATGCCAGCCCAAGTGCAGCGGACTTTCGAGTGACAACCAGCACGGCTCAGGATGGATCGGTAAGCCCCCTTCCATCCGACACGCAGGCGTGGACCAATGCCTATAATCTCGCGCTATCCGATTCGACCTATACTTCTGTCTTACCTGCTCTTTTGGATGCGACACCGACCAGCACATTTTGCGGGTTCACTGACAATCTCTACTTGCCGATCATCTGTAAATGAAACTTCTTCTCGTTGCTAACGGATATCCACCCACCGCCTATGGTGGGGTTGAAATCTATGTCTCTAGCATTGCCACGGAACTGCTATCGAAGGGGCATACAGTCGCTGTCTTTTGTCGCGAAGCGAATGAACACCTGCCGGATGGCCATGTGTTAACCGAACAGAATGGGGGATTTCGTATTATCCGCGTGGTGAATGACTACAAGACCATCTCATCCATCGTGGAGACTTATCTCGACTCGAACATCAAGCGGATCTTTGCAGAGTGGCTTCAAACTGAAGCACCCGACGTGATTCATTTTAATCATTGGATTGCTCTCTCGGCGGACTTGCCCAGCATCGCGGTTCGGGCAGGCATCCCCAGCGTTGCAACACTTCACGATTATTGGGCGATTTGCCAACGCGTCCATCTATTGGATTGGCAAGGAAGGCGATGCCTGGGCCCTATGCAAGGAGGGGATTGCTTTCAATGTGTACTGAAGCATGGCTTTCAAAGGCAGTGGCTGAGAATACCTTTTCAAGTGTTGAAACGATTCCTTAAAGGCTCTGGGAAATCTAGAGTTAAGCAATTACTCAAGTGGAAATCAGATAGTTCTGGGTTCTTATCAGGGACGAGATTGGATTTCGCTGAACGGGCGGAAGTATTTCATGATAACCTGGGTCTCTGCAAAAGCATCCTGGCGCCTTCTGAATTCGTCCGGAATATTTTTCGTGCGAATGATTACAAGGATTTCGATATCCGAGTATTGCCATTAGGAATCGAATCTGTTTCTCGAAGCGATCCCAAAACTTGCATCCCTGGTAAGTTGAGGATTGCTTTCATTGGTACCCTGACGCCTGGCAAGGGGGCTCATATCTTAGTTGCCGCCATGCAGGACATCCCAGAGGAGGACCTTGAGTTGAAGCTCTATGGCCGTGCAGATGTCGACCCGGTCTATGCAAATCGGCTGCTTCGAAGAATAGAGAACGATGCGCGCATCTCGTATGCGGGAGCGTTCACGCCCCAGCAAAAGGGAGAGATCTATGGAGCCATCGATATCCTGGTTGCGCCTTCTTTGGTCGATGAGAGTTTTTCAATTGTGGCGCGCGATGCATTGGCCAGAGGCATCCCTGTCATCGCTTCAGATGCAGGCGCTCTGTCAGAGATCATAGAACATGGAGTGAACGGTTTCCTGTTTCAGCCGGGGGATCACTTATCATTGTCAAAATACCTCAGGGATTTCGCTCGTTATCCAGTTGCGCTTCACCAGCTCCGGGCGCCCGGTTCTTTGAATATTATTTCTATTCAGGAACATGTTCGGCACCTACTTGCGATCTATGAACGTATATTGGAAAAGTGACCTCGAGGCGTAGGGTGAAGTGAAGTGCGTTTGATTAATCTGCCTTGATGACAATGACGGCTCTATTAATCTGAAAATGAAGCCTGGAATATTGGAGACGAATTTACCCGTCATTCTGGGCGGAACGAAGTGGAGCGAAGAATCCCTCAGATGATCCCTTTAAATAGCAAAATCTCAGGGTCCTTCGTCGCGGGGTATCCTAAGCGAAGCTGAAGGGCTCCTTAGGATGACATCATTATGCATAACTTTTATGCCTTGCGGTGGCGGTTGACTACCATGAGTGGCTACTCAGCAAGTAATTACACTAAAAGAAACGATTCCGGTGTAGAGTTAGAAGCAGAAATCAGTCCCGGCATATAATTTCTTGTAAGATGATAGATTGCACTTAACCGACTAGTTCTATCACGCTTCTCATGACATGGAATGCAATAGGAAAAGATCATGAGTTCTGGGAATGCCCTGGTTTATCGGGTTTCGTCGAATATCACGCTGATCTCTTCTCACCCTCGACCCGTGATCGAGCTTCCAACAGGCGGTAGGGTTGCACTTGATCGGAGAGTTCATGCCCTCATGGAATATACTCATGGGAAGAATTATAAGGAGATCGTTGAGGGTTTTGATGTTGTCGATGCGGAAAGGGTTTTCATCCCCACTGCGATCGCGTGTTTAGTGGAAGCTGGCCTTCTAATCCGATCAAGCAAAACGCAAAATAAACTTCCCAGGAGGGAAGTGGGGGAATCCAAGGTCTCTATAGTGATCGTGACTCACAATGACCGATCCTGGCTCGAGATTTGCCTAGACAGTATTTACGCACAGACCCATCCGCCGAAGGCTATCGTGATTGTGGACAATTCTTCGACGGATGGCACAGCGGATTGGATCAGAAATAACCATCCTCAAGTGAATTTGATCGAATGTGATGAAAAGGTTCCGTATGCCCGGGCAGTGAACAGGGGGATGGAAACGATAAACAGTGAGTATTCGTTAATCTTGAATCCGGATGTCCGGCTGGAAGAAAGCGCGCTGGCGGAATTGATGGCGGTGGCAAAGGAAAAGCCTCTGTGCGCTGCGGTTGTTCCCAAATTGAGACTTTTGCATTCCCCAGCTTTTCTCAATGGGCTGGGCAATCGTGTCGCCCCCTTTGTCTGGGGTGTGGATAATGGATTGGGACATCTTGATCTAGGCCAATTTGACCACTGGAAAAACGTACCCTCAGCTTGTTTCGCAGCCACGTTGATCCCTCGATCAGCTTGGGAAAGCGTAGGTCCCCTAGATGAGGGGTTTCCGATGTACTACGAGGACAGCGAATGGTCTTACCGGGCGCGTCTTCTTGGTTATGAAATTCGCGTAGCGCCAAAATCAGTCGTTTATCATGCCTTTGGATTTAGAAAAGGAACCACGGTAGGAGAAGATCAAGAAAGTCAGAAGATCCGTGACGTGACTTATGGACGTCTTCGCTTTACCGTTATGATCGTTTCGAAAGGTAGACTGCTTCGGTTCCTATTCAGTTATTCGATCGCGGATGGGTTCAAGATACTGCAGGCCATCATCAAAGGCCAATGTAGCT
Organism: uncultured Anaerolineaceae bacterium; assembly: GCA_964353875.1. Classification (GTDB taxonomy): domain Bacteria; phylum Chloroflexota; class Anaerolineae; order Anaerolineales; family E44-bin32; genus MGNI01. The sequence continues at coordinate 3,999 of CAYGXU010000148.1, forward strand.
CGATTCTTGCTTATCCTCAAGCATGGGCGCGGTTTATCATGGATTTGGCGCAAATCATCCAACGACGTAAGATGTTCCGGGATCGGCTCGAGGATTCCGATGCGGATCTCTTTTCTCTGCAAAGGGATATGCCAATCCCGCTTATCTGGAATGGAATGCCTCTACTTACTTGGGATAGCATCATTCATGCCTACTATCCTGTGTTCGCTTCGGATTGTATTCGAGCATTGCCGGAAAGGATGGAGCAGACGATCCTGGATCAAGCTGATGAAAAGAAAGCCGAAGCAATGCCTGCTGCCATTCTTCGATTCGGATGCCTGAAACGGGCATGGCGTGTTCTCCGCCATGAGGGATTGAGGATGTTCTTCTGGTGGACGCGTCAACGCATGCAATGGCGCCTCTCCAGGGTTTAGCAGCCATCCAGGGCGAATGATAAGTCGAATGTCAAAGTCAGATCGATAGGCAGTATGAAGAAAAAAATGAACCATAAGATGTCTCTTTCCGCTCTTATCCCTGTTCAATGGTTATTCGAAAATGCGAATTGGGATTGATGCCAGCCCATTGCCGCTTCGCCCCTTGGGCGCGGGTATCTATATCATCGAACTACTGAACTCCTTATCGCAGATGGAGGTGGAGGATGAGATCCTCGTTTACCTGCAAGAGGACCGGATGAACTTGCTCGATTTGTCGTCGGAGTGCAATATCAAAATCCGGCTCATCGCAAAGAAATCCATCGCATCACGTGTATTGTGGGAGCAAATTGAATTGCCAGGATTGGCGAAGCGAGATCACTTAGATGTGCTGCATTCCATGCACTATACGCGACCATTATCCCTGCCTTGCTGTTCGCTGGTCACATTGCATGATTTGACCTTTTTCATCTTGCCCAGGCTACATACCCGGATAAAACGATCGTATTTCAGGATGATGACACGTTTGAGCGCCTCGAAAGCAGATGCACTGATTGCTGTATCCGAGAGTACGCGCAGGGATGCGATCCGTCTTCTCAAAATACCGATGGAGAGGATCATAACCATCCCCTTAGGCGTGAGTGAACAATTCAGAAAGATTGAGAATGGTGAGTTGCTGGATCACGCTAAAAAGAAATATCACTTGCCAGAGCAATTCCTCCTTTATGTTGGAACGATCGAGCCAAGGAAGAATCTGATCTCTCTCCTCAAGGCTTATGAGGGATTAGGGGGAGATGCATTTCCATATGACCTGGTTATCGTCGGTCCTATGGGTTGGATGGTTCGAGATGTGATCAACCGAATCACGAATTCGCCCTTCAAGAATCGCATCCACCGTATCGGCTACATCGATCGTGAGGATCTTCCAGCGTTATACAATCTGGCGTCAGTCTTCGTTTACCCTACACTTTACGAGGGATTTGGATTACCGCTGTTAGAAGCGATGGCTTGCGGAACGCCTGTGGTTACATCAAATACCTCTTCCTTACCTGAGATCATCGGGGATGCGGGATTGCTGGTATCCGCCCTTGACGTTGAGGCAATTCGTGAGGCGATTAAAGCCATCGTTTTCGATCAAGAATATCATTTGAAATTATCTCAGGCGGGTCGGGCAAGGGCGGCGCACTTTTCCTGGCTTCAAACAGCCAGAAAGACATATGATTTGTACCGATCAGTTGCACTTCAATGAAGGAGGAAAAAACCCCCCTATGGTACTATGGCATTTGAATAGCCTTACTTACCATCGCTTGTTTCCATTCCCGATAAACCTTTGAGTTGAAAAAACGGACGGCGCTACGAGTATGCCAGTACAAGTGGCGCGGATTGGCCCGGTTGGCCCGTGTCCTTTCATGGATAATTTTGCAGCGATGATCTAACTGCAACTGGTATTCGGCTAGATGAGCGCGACAACCGAAATCTACATCTTCGAAATATAGGTGATATCCTTCATCCAATCCGCCTAAAGTTCTATAGAGCTCTGTTTTCATCATCAGAAAGATCCCAGCCAACCATTCGGGGTAAACGTAACTCATCGGCATCTCAACGGGTCGATATCGTTTTGGAAATAACCTCCGTAGGATGAGTAATTTTGGGGTCGGGACATCTCGGAAAGAATCCTCAATATCGCCTTTGTGGTTTACGACCAGTGGCGCGACGATGTCCCCACGTCCCGCCTCAATGTCCTCAATCAAAGTGGGAAAGACATCCTCAACAAAGACTACATTGGGATTGACAATGGCCAGATATTTCCCTTCAACCGTTGAGAGGGCGAGATTGTGGTTGCGGGCAAAACCCTGGGGTCGGAAATTCACTTTTGACCGCAGATTAGTGCCTCGCAACTCGCTTAGATCGGGGATGTTCTTGCGAACATTCTCTGTGAGAATGATTTCCAAAGGGAATGCACTCGAATGTGCGGAAAGGGACTGTAACATTCGCTTGACTTCCCGAATCTGTCCATGACTGACAACAGAAAGGGAGATCAAAGGTGGCTTATTTTGGGTTGGATGATCGCTTTTTTGACTGGCCATGGGTCCTATTCTATAAATTTATCATGTAGGGACGAAGTCTCCAAGGTCAGTTTATGAGAATACTTTCATGCACTTAATGCAACAAATGAATGGCGACCTCAAAGCTATTTGAAGCGGTTACGGACAATGAGCATGGAACATACTTTTTGATCCAACTCCATATTGAATCCTTGATGTCCTTATCCATGGC
>CAYGXU010000149.1:0-6567 GCA_964353875.1 uncultured Anaerolineaceae bacterium
GGAATGCAGCCTCCCAGGCCTGTTCCGATTCGAAGACGCTGGGCGCGTTCCAGGTATATTGCGCGGCAATTTCACTACGCTGGGGAATCGCAAAATCAGTCACTTTTGATCTCCTATCTTCTTGTGTTCAATGAGGGGGAAATTGCTCTCATTCTTAAGATGCAATTATATCTACGAATTCAAGGCAAGGGGAAATCCTGGCGAGGAAAATGGTACATCATCGCATCCAGCGATTGCATCCTTGCTATTAGACTTAAACACATAGCCCAACTGCTTGGATGCGGATGCTCTTTTGAGATTCTTCTGATTACCAACCCCGAAGTAGTCCTTTCCTCACCTGCAACAAATGCGTTTTTTCGGTGTTTCGATACATAGATGCAAAGGAACAGGAAATATTTCCAAGAAGGCAACTCAAAAAATAGACCTGTTCATTCCAGGCCGTCCGTAGACATGTTGTGTCACCCGGACGAATTCGAGCTGCTATACTTGCATGCCCGCTACAAGGAGTCTAACAATGAGTGAATATCAAGATTGGAAACTAATCTATCAGGATCACATTGCGTTCCTCACCTTAAATCGTCCCGAGCATTCCAATGGCCTCAGGCCTGAAACCTTCCTTGAGTTGGGGCAAATCTCAGCCTCGCTGGCTGAAGAGAGCGATATCTGGGCGGTGATCGTCCAAGGGGAGGGCGATCACTTCTCCACCGGGATGGATATCGAGACGATCCAACAAATGGTCAACATTGAAGAGGGACGATACCGCCAGGCTCTGTTGGAGATGCAACTCTGCCTGGACGCATTCGAAGCCCTGCCCAAACCCACCATTGCCAAATTGCACGGGTTCTGCCTGGGTGGGGGGATGATTCTGAGCCTCTGTTGTGACTTTCGTATCGCCGCTCAACGAACCGTGATCGGATTCCCTGAGGTCAAGCGTGGCTTGCCCATCCTCATGGGAACCCATCGGGTGACGCGTCTGATCGGCCCTGCCCGTACTCGGGAATTGCTCTATTTCGGCCGCAACTTGCGCGCCCACACCGCCCAGTCGTATGGCTTGCTTGATGAAATCGTTCCTGCGGAGGAGCTCGACCAAACCGCCCTGTCCCTTGCCAACAAGTTCCTCAAGCTCCCGCCCCGAACAGTCGCGGCCATCAAGCGCATCCTCATCCAAGGACACCATCTATCACTGCGGGCCAGCCAAGATTTGGAGATCGATACCCAAGCCGAGTTGCTGCAAAGCATGGATTTCGAGGAGGCGGTCAGGAGCTTCCTGGAGAACCGTTCACCCACCTTCACCGGCTTGTGATCACGCCATTTGTCTGAATGATGGAATCTGCTGAAGTCTGGATTGCCGCCAATTGGAACGATACAGGGATAGGGAGGGTCATCCAAATATCCTTCTCGGGGCGAGAACATTTGTAAAAACCGCATTTCCCAGGTATGATATTTTCTCAATGTGAACACGATCTCACCTCCCTCATGATTCGGAAAGGAGCATCATTCCCATCCAATCAGAGAGAACATCCAATGTTTCATCAAACCCAATTAGGCTGGAAGGCAGGAGGAACCGTATGACCGACGAGACCCGTTACGAGAAATACGAGAAAGATGAAAAGTCCAGAGAGCAAGAGGAAAAAACCGAGGAAAAGACCGAAGAAAAAACCGAAGAGAAGAACAAGGAAAAAACCCAGGAGAAGAATTGGGAAGAGAAATGGCGCCGTGATCCGCTTAGCGCCATCGCCTGGGCAGTGATCCTCATTTGGGCTGGAGTGGCATTCTTACTCAATAACCTTGGACTGTTTGAGGATACGCCTCTCCTAGGCAAGATTGATGCCTGGTCGCTGGTCTTCGCCGGGGCGGGTGTGATCTTGTTGGTGATGGTCATCATCCGTCTGATCATGCCCGAACATCGCCAACCGATTGTCGGCAACATTATCCTGGGATTTATTCTTCTGGGCATAGGCCTGGGCGATGTGATCGGCTGGGGGATGATCTGGGCTATCTTGATCATCGCCGTCGGCGCCGCCTTGCTGGTGGGAGGCCTGGTCCGCCGTCGATGACTCTGGCGTCCCTTTCCTAGGGTTCTCCACAGTATCCATAGGAATGCATTACAAACGCCCTAAGTTGAAGGTCATCAACTCATCCCAAAGATAACGCAAGGGTGTCCACCAATATTCTCGGCCGATGCAACGAAAGTAAGGCGGCCGAAGTGCCACGATCCGGTCGCCGATTTGATAGCGCGGCAGGGTCGGGGTGGACACCACCAGGCTTCCCATCTCGCCCGGGCGCATTTCATGCAGCATCTTAATCCCAGAACGGGTAGCCACCTCAAAGAAGAATAAGTCATAATTCGGCACCCAGGCGCGTTTCTCATCACGCTGCTGACCGAACATGCCCTCTGTGGCGCCATAAATCTCTCGGATCGCCACCTGCCCGTAGAGAGCAGCGAGGCTGGGCGCATAGCGAGTGTTGATCCCGGCTACGCTCCCCAGGGTCATGATGTGCGTCTTCCAGATTTGTCTGGGCCACAGCCCATGATGCTTGCGTAAGTAACGCCCAAAGCTCAATGCCGTTGTGGCTACCCCGCCGACCAGGGTGACATTCTCATCTTTGCACTTCTGGTAGGCCAACTCAAAGCGGGCATCCCAATCGCGACGTGTCTTTCCGCCTCCCAGAGCATCGATCTCGTCTTGGGCAGGTACCGATCGAATGGGGGTGAAGGCGGAGACATATTTGGTGTAGATCCCCGAACTATAGCCGTATTCCACCTGGCGTTCCCCTACTTTGACCGTACCTACATTGGAGGGGAAATTTAAGTTTAGATTAACTCCTTGGAAGAGATCAAAACGCTCACTGCGCAAGACATATTCCATCATCGCCCTGCCGGCGCTGATGCGCATGCGCAGGTCCGTGGGTGTCATGGGAATGAACTTGGATTCATCGCCCGTCGTTCCACGCGTGATCGCCCAGCCAATCGGCTCTTCACATAAAAGCACCTCCACCTCTCCCGCCATCACACGTTGAATGAGAGGCTTGTAGTCCTCGTAGGTGGCAGTCGGAAAGGCACGCCGATAATCTTCGAGGGTATCAATCTCACCGGCGCCATGTTGCTTGCCATAGCCGGTGCGGGCATAGTCGGGGAGCAGCATATGCAACACTCGCTCCTGCGCCTCAGCCGGGCCAGCAACGGCTTCGTGCCAGGGTTGCAGCATGGCAGTGAGCATCGCTTTGGGATCATCGAAAGACATGGGAACGCTCCTGGATAGATGGATAGTAAGGGATAGTCTAATCCATTTCCCCTAAAAGGTAGAAGTGTAATCAGAAAATAAAAATCCCCCGCCGGTTGAAGATCTGCAGGGGATTGCTCAGGATTTATATTTCAAACTACTTCCACACCACAGGGATAAAGACGTGATTATTCATTTCCTGCGGGACGACCAATTCCTCTGCCTCCAGGATATTAACCGCCTCGATGAAACCCTGTTCACCATTGCCAGCTTCCGGTTTGTACACACGCCAATCCACCGGGTTGCAGGAGGGCGCCCCTGACTCGACCTTGGCGACGTTGAAGTAGACGATCCCTTTCAGCATTCTCGACTTGGCCAGCTTAGAGAAGCTATCTTGCAGCCAGGCGCCTCGGTCGCCGCCCTCTGCCACGCTGCCGGTTTGGGTTAGAAAGATCGGTTTACTGGTTGCCATGGCTCCCATGCGCTCCAGGTAGGGCTGGATGGCTACTTCGTAGGAGTCCCATCCCTGACCGCCGGGTACACAAGCGCCGAAGTTGAAGGCGCTGAAGCCGACCACGTCCACTGCCACATCCCCCGGATAATAGCGCTCGAATTCATGACCGGGCTGGCTCCAACCGTTGGGGGCGAAGACCCACATGACCGCCTGCTGCGGCACCCCCTGCTCGGCGAAGATAGCCTGGATGTGAGTGAAGGCTCTCTTGTAGTTTTCCGGATCGAGACCGTAGGTCACCCAGGAGGCATTCATCTCTTGCAAAGGGGCGATGAAAGCTCGCTTCTTGCCGCCCTGAGACCATTGAGCAAAGATGGTCGCCCAACGGCGAATGGCAGAGTCAATTACGCCATCGGCAACATCGGCAGCGGATCGAGGACCGAATTCGGTGGTCCCCACTGCCAGGTTGACGAAAGGAACTGCGCCCTGATCCCAGGCGCCATCCAAATCATGGGGCACATTCCATTCGGGGTTGGGAAACTCGATATCCATAAAGGTGCCTGCCATGGCCACCTGGGTGTGCAATCCGTTGGCGGCCAACCAGGCGTTGATCTGGCCTACTTCCGCTCCCGTCACCTGAAGGGGCCCGGAAGTGTAGATCCCAAGGAACACATCGAGTTCAGAAAGATTGGGGAAGGAAAGGAAATTCGCTAGCTCATCCCCTGTGGAAACCTCTCCATTCGTAAACGCCGCCGATACTTCGCTTTCGCCTCGAGTGATCGCGCCCAAAGGAGAGATTAATAACGTTGTAAGGGCGATGAGGCTGGCCACGAGCAGCGACCATACTCGCCTTTGCTTGTTGGATGCCACTTGGTGAACAGTCTTCTTCATGGTGCACTCTCTCTTTTTTCGGTGATCGCATCGGTGCCCCATCCGACTTTCCACCTCTTGAGACTTCCCTCGTAGTACTCTGGTCCTATGGCTCGACTCTATCATCAGGAATTCCCTCTTCGCCCTACAGTGCCCTTACAGTTACCGCGGTACTATTCGCCTATATAACGTATGGAGCCGCGATTTCGTTTCAAACTGATCTGGGGTATCTTGAAGGGATGGAGCAAGCAAGATGCAGATTATCGCTCGCCATGATTGCGACAGGCCACGACAGTCAACTTGCCCTGGAAATGATCATTATGATCAGTCGGGATGAGGATGGCAAACCCTATTCCACAACTCGATCCAAGGATTGGGCTAATCCTTCTCAGCGATGAAATCTCCCTCGTTGCGGATATCCTTCGAAAACCAATCAATCAGGCGTTGAACCGTTTCCAGCGAAGGGCGTTTCAGTTGGCTGGGGCCTTCCCCATCACCACGCCTGACCTGCTGTGGAGTCATTCCATCCTTTCCCTCACCCTCCCCACCCAAAAATTCCTTTCCATATGTCTGATCCGCTTGTTGCGAAAAGGTTAACATGGCCTTCCCCTCCTGCTTATCTATTGAGCCTCAGCAGCTCTTCATCGTAGGTTGCCCTCAATATACAAAAGCGCCATCTCGCCAATGTGAGTTGATTCGTTTATTCAGCGTGTTTTCTGGGGAAAGGTGTTTTTGATTGAATCACAGGCAGGGGCTTGGGCGGCGCCCACTTATACGGGCTATGCCCACAAAAAGAGCCGGCTCCAGCCGGCTCCCTATTCATCCGCGATCATTTCGGTTCTTTAGTTCAGCTACCGTAAGCCAGTTTGGCGATGGTCTCGAAGAGGGCTGCTACGCCATTGCCTGTCAGCGCACTGGTCTCTAAGTACGGCGCCCCGATCGAATCGGCAAAGACTTTCGCCTCCTCCGAGGACAAGGCCCGCCTCAGATCGATCTTGTTGCCGACAACCAGGAATGGTTGCTCTTGGACAACTTCCAAAACCTCATCCTTCCAACGCGAGAGGGCCATCAGGGTCTCTGGCTGGGTCACATCAAACACCAGAGCCGATGCTCGGCTGCCACGATAAAAACCGGCGCGAATCACCTGGAAGCGATCCTGGCCGGCCATGTCCCATATAGAGAGCTTCACCGTGCCGGTGGGCAAGTCGACCGTCTGCGTCTGAAAATCGACCCCGATCGTCTCCACGCGCGAGGCTTCGAATTTCCCCTCACAATATCGACGGATAAGTGAAGTCTTTCCGACAGCACCATCTCCCGCGACTACTACTTTTAAGACGGGCAAACGATTCGTCATCACAGCACCCTCTATTCAACCCGACCCAGGTAATAAGCATGCGGAAAGACAAGATTCTCAGGATAGATCACAGCCACACTTAACAAGTTCCGATTGGCTCGTTCAAAGAGTCGATGCAACTCCTCCAAAGCCTCCAACTGACGAGCAGCAGGGCCGGTGGAGAAGAGCGCCATTAAGGTGCAAAACTCCCCCGGGACGAAGCACAACCAGCGCCCGCCCTCGATCTGGGAGGAGCGCATTCCCGCACCGAAGATCTCCTTCGTCGCCGCCCGGTAGGAGGACAGCATCGGCACTACCAGATCCGGATCAACCTCAAATTGACCGATGGTATTCAGTGGCATGCCCGAGTTGTTTTCATAGACTGCATATCCGAGCACCTTGGCCACATGGCCCTCACGGATGATGACGCTTTTGCCTTCGCTGGTCGCCTCTTTCCAGGCATCCGAATCCGGGGCAATCTCGATCCAGCGTTTCACGGTCTCTTGCTCACGACGGTAGTGATCAAATAACTCCTGGAATTGAGCCTGATTAATCACCCCTGCAGCGAATTCCTCCGCCAGATTGATGATCTTCTCCTGAACCTTCTGAAGATAAGCTTGCGCCTGGTCGGATGTGGCAACCTTTCCGGAGGAGATTGTCGGCTGAGAAGAACTGGCAACCTTTCCGGA
>CAYGXU010000150.1:0-6463 GCA_964353875.1 uncultured Anaerolineaceae bacterium
GGAGAACTCGTTTCCGAATATTCAAGAATAACAATATTGTAAAGCCATGAGGAGAACCTCCTGCAAAGAAAATTCATGCGGGAGGCTATTTTTTTTAGCTTTCTTTCGATAGCGGATGAGGGAGGGGATGAGGAATCTTGATGCTCTCATTCGCAATACTGGTGACTGATCCCCAGGAGGTACTGCCTCGAAAAGGATATTATTAAATTTAACCCTCAAATCGAGATGTCACTCTTGACCATGCGGAACCGAATGATAAATCGTAGCGACGAATGATTAGCTATTGCACCAACTCAGGGATCCTATGCTGGTGTGCTCATCAGGATGGGATAACTGGGCAGGTTTTCCTCCATTTTACGGGTGAAAAGACATCCCAAGTCTCTATCCCGAGGGAGTGGCGGAGGGTGTCTTGCTCGGCCAGGGTGATGCAGTCAGCGTGGGCGTGGCTGAGGAGTTATAATCCGGCGTTTGAGTGGGTCCCGGCGTGAAGGTCTCCTGGTAGAAAGGTGTCGGGCTGGGCGTGGTTGAAGGGATTGATGTAGCGCCTCCTTCGGGTATGGCGGTGATGGTCGATGTCGCATGAGGGGTGTATGGTGGGTAAATATCGCCCGTGGGTGTGGCGCTTTGGAAGGGATAATCCGGTGTGGGGCTACTCCAAGGCGTTGACGAGGCCGGATTGAAGGTACTTTCTGTCGGCGTAGGTGACTGCCAGAGGACGGGTGTAGGAGTGAAATCATCATCTAGCAGCGACGGTGTGGCTGTGCTCTCCTGGGGGATTTCCGAGCGGACCGTTTCGACCAGGGATTGGAGGGTAATAAACTCAACCTGAGCAGCCTGGAAAGTCTGGGATAATTGCTCAAAATTGGGGGACGAAGTTGCAGCAATGGTAGCTCCTAGCGCATCGAATAATGTCAGTTGGAGTGATAAGGCGCGCTCAATGTGGTCGAGGATCTGAATGAACTCTTGGGGTGATAACTGGTTCAGACGAAGGAATAATTCGTCACTCGTGGTAATGTAACTTAGCAGTGCAGTCTGAGAATCATCCATTCGGTCTTCCTGAGCCGCCCAATGGGCTTCGTGCAGGCGTTTTGTAGCAATCGTTGCCAGCACTTTCGCTTGCCCTACTTCCGAGAGCGTCAGGGTGAGTTGTGCATTTTCGAACGAACGTTTCACCTCATAGAGGGAATCATTGGGAAGCGTATCTTGGGCAGCAAAAACGATGCCGCTTCCGGTAAGGGCGATGAGTAGGAGCAGGGTGACGACAAAGGGTAGCAGAAATCCGCCTGGAAAGGACTGCAGGCGCAATCCCATGATGTTGAGCCAGGGCAAGCCTTTTTTCTTCTCGTTGAGAATCCTGGTCCTCACTCGCAGCCAAGAACTTTGGGTGAAACGGGGAGCGGGATCGAGGCACACGGCATGCTCCTTCAACCAGGAAGCGGCTTCCAGGTGGGGTCGGATTTGTCTGGTTAACTCTGGCTGATGAGCCAGGGTCGATTTCAGCCCAGCATCGCCAGCAATGAGTTTTTCCAGGATGAGATCGAGAAATTTCTCAGCATTTTGCTCGTTCATAATGCCCTTTCAGTACCCGTCTAAGGGTTGCCAGTGCTCTGTATTGCATCACGCGGATGGCACCGGCACTACGCCCCATGACCTGGGCGGTTTCTTCGCAGGATAGTTCTCCGAAGAAGCGAAGCTCGAGCACTCTTCGATGATGTTCAGGTAGTTTACTCAGCGCCTGGTGTAATTCCTGGCGTTCGAAATAGCCATCCAGAAACACTTTCGGCTCTGCCCGAGTTTCCATCTCATCTCCATTCAACACCGCTTGCCGCTTGGATTTGCGATAAAAATGCACGACGGCGTTCTGGGCAAGTTTAAAGAGAAAGGCCGAGTAGAGATAACCCCGTTCTTCATAGTTGGGCAGGGAGCGCCAAGCCTTGAGAAAAATTTCCTCTGTGAGATCCTCAGCGTCCTTTTCCTCGCCCACCCGCGCGTAAACATATCGAAAGATTGCAGCTGCGTATCGTTCATAGAGTTGGCCGAAGGCCTCCGCGTCACCCAATTTTGCTCGGCCTATCAGGTGCGCATCGATAGGAGCGGTCTTATTTGTCATAAGGTTTACTTTAATAACGCGCAAAGGCGGTGATTTGTTACACTCAAATTGACACCCGCGCCAGTGCCAGAATCGAATTGTCTGGGTATTCAACGCGCCCGGACAGTGCATCACTTAAATTTTTTCGCCTCAGAGCATGAGCAAAGGGGTCGGAGAAATTCAATCAACACACCTGAGGGGATTCTTTTTTCCCTCGATGGGGGAGAAGGGGAGTCGAATCCAACCAATGTTGGCGCAGTTACATGATTTCTAGTTTCTTTTTAAGTGTGGGTAGAATCGCTTTGACTGCATGTGCTCGGTGACTTAATCGGTTTTTCTCTTTCATGGATAATTGCGCCATGGTCTTTTCAATCTCAAATAGCTTGAATAGCGGGTCATAACCGAAGCCATGAGTGCCGCGCTCTTCGGGGATGATCTCCCCCTCGCACATCCCTTCCGCCAGTTCCACTTCTCCTGTTGGACTAGCGAGGGCGACAACACATCTAAAACATGCCCGCCAGGGGCGAGGATGGGTTTGGAGCAACTCGAGCAAGTGCCTCCGCCGGTCAGCGTCCGAGCGCCCGGGCCCTGCCAGACGAGCGGAGCGGGGACCAGGCGCCCCATCGAGGGCATCGACTTCCAGGCCGCTATCATCAGCCAGGGTCCATATCCCGCTGTTTTTTGCATAGGTGAGTGCCTTCAGTTGTGCATTGGTTGCGTATCCCTCTGCGAGTTCTTCGATCGGGAGAGTCTCGCCAAGCCGATTGAGATCAACGAGAACGAGAGGGAGTTCTTCAAGGAGAGCGCGTAACTCTCTTATTTTTCCAGGGTTACCACTGGCGAGCAACAGCTTGGTCATAGAAGAGCCTCCGACGATGGCTATTCGCACAGTACTCAATGCCCATATATTGGCATAATTCTACTATTTATCCAAGATATTGGGGTTAATTTTTCTATTTTTACATAATTATGTCAACTCTATTTTGGGTGCTTGATTTCCGATTCTAATTATGTTATAATGCGAAAGCTTTTTTGGAAATTTCTTTGCTAGGTAGTGGTGTGAAACAAAAGAATCGTAGCCCGTTGCGGATTAACGTTGGTTTCCTGCTTTGTCAAAGTGTTGGTTTCAGCCGAGAATTTGAGTTTGAAGAGCCAACCGTCCAGGTCGCTGACGACCTGGACGTATTTGATTTTAAAGGGACCATTCTATTCACTCGGACAGCGCAGGGTTTGTATGCTCAAGGACGCTTGAATGCGAAAATCCCCCAAGAATGTGTGCGCTGTCTTTCCGAATTTACCCAGGAATTAGCCATCGGTATCCGCGATCTCTTCATTTACCCACCTGAAAAAGGCGCAGATCCTTTACTCGTCATTCCTGAGACGGCGATCCTGGATCTGTCAGGGATAATCCGTGAATACTTGATTCTGGATATTCCCCTTCAGCCCCTGTGCCGCCTAGATTGTTTGGGGCTTTGTCCGGTATGTGGAAAGGTACAACGGGAGGGGAAATGTAAACACCCGGAAACAAGATTGGACCCTAGATTGGCTGTTCTTCAGTCGTTGTTGAAAGATTCGTGAGTGTAGCGCGATCCATCCAGCATAATTGTTATCTGGTTATCAGTCGGAATGTGATGGCTTCGCCGGGAGTATGTGGATGAGTGTCTCGAATAAGGATCGGTGGTTGAAACGTGAAGCTTTTGGCGCCTTGTTAGAGAAGGGCGAATTCCAAGGGTTTATTACCACGGACGATATCCTTGGTGCATTCCCTGAAGTCGAGGAGGCTGAAGAACGCCTTGAACGTTTGCTAAGCTTCTTTCGAGGTGCTGGCATTGAGGTCTATGAGGATCTCGATCAGATCCCAGTTCATCTCATTCAGGAGATTGAAATCGAAGATCAGGAGCCCTTCGATCTGAGTGCCATCTCGAGTGACGACACAGTGGGACTATATCTTAAGGAGATGGCTCGTGTTCCTTTGCTCTCATTGGAAGAAGAAGTAGATCTTGCCAAGCGCATTGAGCGTGGGAAGAAGTGTGAGAACGAGTTACTTAAATCCAATGGGCGCTGTTCACCTGAACGTCAGGCAGAGATCGAAAACTATATCGAAGATGCACACATTGCTAGAGATCATCTCATCAAGGCCAATACACGCCTTGTCGTGAGCATCGCCAAGCGCTATATGGGAAGAGGTGTCCCGTTCTTGGATCTGATACAGGAAGGCAACCTGGGGTTGATGAAGGCCGTCGAAAAGTTTGATTACCATCGCGGCTACCGCTTCAGCACCTATGCCACCTGGTGGATCCGACAAACCATTACTCGCGCCATCGCCGATCAAGGACGTACTATCCGTGTACCCGTTCATATGTCAGATCGAATACGTCGGCTCTACAAAGTAGCTCATCAACTTGAGCAGGATCTGGGGCGCAAACCATCACCGGAAGAAATCGCCCATGTCCTGGAGGCGGATCCGCGCAAAGTACAATGGATGATGCGGGTTTCATGGCGGCCACTCTCCTTGGAAACCCCGGTTGGAGAGGATGAGGATTCAGAGCTAGGATCCTTTGTCGAGGATGAGGGGACCCCCACCCCCACCCAAAGCGCCTATCAGCATTTGCTCAGAGATAAAATAGAAGACGTGCTTGCCACGCTCAGTCCACGCGAAGCGCGCATCCTCCGTCTGCGCTTTGGGCTGCACAATGGTCGCTCCTACACCCTCGAGGAAGTGGGACAAAAATTCGGCCTGACGCGCGAACGAATCCGGCAAATCGAAGGTAAGGCCTTGCGACGCCTGCGACATCCTCGACGCGCCCGTCAACTTCGGGATTATCTGACCTGAGGCTATAAAATTAGAGCAACAATTTGGATACTGATGTCCTGCTCCCGGTTTATTAACCGGCGAGCAGGTCTTTTTTACGGTTATTGACCGGAGCGATTAATTGGAAAAGCGAGTTTTAATTTGATTAGATCAAAGGGGAACACACATGTCAACAAGCACAGCAGCCAGAGGACTGTTCCTCTCTTTGAGATGAGCGGAAGATGGTAAACAACACAGGGATAGTCATACTTTTAGAAGGCACCTCATTCATGATGATCCCATAAACCAGGTGGTCGATTCGGATTTCATGAATGGTAGGTGTAACTCTTTAGTCGTGAGCGAATCTGCGTACGTATCCGCCATTGGAGGACAGCCTCCGGATCCAACTGTCGGGCTGTTACTGCCTGCAGGCGTTCGGTCATCCTGGCCTGTTGACGGTTGACAATGTTCCGGAATGTGGCCAAAATAGCTCCAATAAAAAGAAGAGCGATTGCACCGAAGCTTAAGATATCCATGATGTTTCCCTCCTTGATTCCAACCTTACACTTAAAACGAAATTAGGGCCGGAAATGTTTCAATCAGAGGCCCTCAAAAGAGGCGGGGGAGTATTTTCTAACAGCGTTGGGCAATCAGGAATAATCAGGTGGCTGAGGAGCACCCGAGATCATGGGGAGATCGTTTTAAGCGCCAACGCATCTCTTCCTTCAGATAGGTTAGTTCAAAGGCCTGTTCTCCTTGGGTCATGACGAGAAAGCGATATTCCCCCTCCTGCTCCCATTGCCGCCCATGAGAAGTGATAGCGAAGTGATGACCACGCCACTCGAAGGCAATAGGACGAAAGGTGCCATCCAGATTGAAGCGTGCCTCAACCGATATGGGCTCATTCATGGTTATTCCCTCACTAACCGATAGAGCAGTTTTAACGCTGCCTGCGCAGATTGGCGCTTGTTCGAGGATCGATTCCCTTGCCAGCGGTGGCATTCACTGCATGTCCCCTCCCTTGTGCTGACAGCGATCCAGGTGAGACCGACAGGTTTCTCGGATGAATCGCTGTCCGGCCCAGCAATGCCAGTTATGGAGAGCCCTACATCGGATGAAAAGGCCCTCTTAGCACCTTGAGCCATTTCGATGGCAGTTTTCTCGCTGACCGCCCCATATCTCTTGAGCGTCTCAGGATGCACGTTGAGAAATTTCTCCTTGGCCTGGTTGGAGTAGGCCACGATCCCACCCAGGAAGTACTCCGAAGAACCAGGGACTTGCGTAATCCGATGACTGACGAGTCCACCGGTGCATGACTCGGCCAAAGCCAAAGTCCATTTCCGTCTTCTTAAGGCTTCACCCAAGCGAGCTTCGATTGGTACCGCCATCTTCGGCTCCTTTTTCGGCGAAGTGATGATTAAACGATATGTAACTTGTCTATCGGTCTCCCCAAGGATTGCACCCCCTTGGCTCCCATTATAACCTTTGGTTGAGGGTGTATTCCGTCTGATGTTGCATATTGCCGTGTTGAGGGAGACAGCGGTGTGGGACCATTCCAAAAGAGCAGTTCCTACATTTACGAA
>CAYGXU010000151.1:0-6361 GCA_964353875.1 uncultured Anaerolineaceae bacterium
AAAAGGCGCGCCGCGGATGAAGCGTTCAGTAACAATCGCGCCTGTTGTGGTCAAGTCTTGAAGGATGTGCAGTGTCAACCCAGTTGCACCCAGAAGAATCAGGGATAACATGGCTGCGGTGTAAATGGCATAGTCAACGCGTCGAGGCTTCTCCAGCACCCCAAGCACCACCGGCACGACCGTCGCGAAGATCGCCACCGCGGCTGAGACCCACAGCCAGGGATTAACAAAGCCGGTGCGGGCATGATCAAAAATCATGCTAATCAGACTTGCCAAAACTCCCAGGCCGACGAGGAAATAATAGGCCCTGGTCTTGCTGAAAGGCATGTGCAGGCGGAGACCACGCGCCAAGGATATCCTCCCACTTTCAGGAGGATTTTCGATCCAGGCCGCACTCAGTCCCAGCAAACCAATCAACGAGAATGTAAGAGGACCCAGAATGGGCGGCGCCCAGACTAGCAATTCGATGCTCACCCATCTGCCGGCGGGACCTGTCGGCAAAATGCCACGACGGATATGAAAAAACGCCCCCAGCAAACCCACGGCAATGCTGACAACAAAAATCACACTGCCCAGCAGGTTTGCCAGTATGCGCCTCTTCAATGAAATCCCTCCAATAAGGATCAGGAGAACCCCTGCGATTGGCCCGAAGATGATCGGGACCCATTCATTGGGGACGATGGTCCCGCTGATGCTATGCGCCAGATAGATGTCGATTCCCAGGAAAATTTCATTAATTGCGACCATCAGCAGGATCAACTGGTCGCGTGAGACGGGAAGCCGGCGGATGCGACTGAGAGGAGGGAAGACAGCTGCCAGGTGATGCACGCTCACTCCCCTCCCCCGGCCTCATTCAGCTTCATCTCGACCATCTCGCGCAACTCCGCCAGATCGCTCAGCACTTCATAAGCCCCATGCCATTGGGTGTAATCCGGTCCCTGCATCCACGTGCCGAATTTGGCTGTGCGCCCCCAATGATGCCAGAGCTCGAAATAGACATAATCGATTGGCTCATCAAAAGGTTCTTGAGTGAGAAGCCCCTTCTCCTGCAAGGGCGCCATGATCGCATTGCTCTCCCTTACCCAGACGTTGACCGCCTCGGTGGCGCGATCCGCGGCTTCATAGAAATCGGTGATCATGACTTCATTATGGCATTGCAGGCAGATGCTGCGCATGCGGACAAGATTCTCCTCCCAGGCTGGTCTGCGTTCACTGATCGGCGCGAAGAGATACCAACTGAGACGATCGCCGACATCATGCGTCGTCTGCGTCGTTCCGAAACCACTGAAATGGCACAAGGTGCAGGTTGCAGCGGGGAAATCCTCCACACGCAGTGTGCCCGTCTCCGCTTCCCAGTTCCAGCGATCGCCGCCCGTAGCGTAGGCGATGCCATGCGGCGACTCCTGATAGATCTCCCATTGAGGATGATCAGGACCGATGTGGCAATAATTGCAGGTCTCCGGTTTACGAGCCTGCTCCAGGCTGAATTGATGGCGCAAGTGACATTTCTTGCACTGACCGGTTGAGCCATCCAAGGCAGGTTGACCGACATCGTGACAGCTCTCGCAGGCAAAATGAGTCACATCTTCACCTTCGAGGGTATAGAGGGCATTGCGGGACTTATCGGGGGCGAAACTGCCCTCCGGGATCGATCGATACTCCTCTAACTGCGCCGCGCTTAGAATCTGAGCACCGGCATAGGCTACATAGGCCGGCAGGGCATGCCGGCTTTGCAGGTATTGCCCCACTTCCTGCTCGTGGCAACGCTGGCATTTCAAACTGGTCGGCTGCGTAAGAACAAAGGCGCCTTCGTGCAAGACGCTTCCCGGGTAATCCTCATCGACCTCATGGCAATCACGGCAACTCACCTTCGCCGCCGCCATGGTGCTATGTCCGAATTGATAAACGATCCCCGGGCTTTCCTCGCGATGGCAGGTAACACATTCGTCTCGGCTGGTGGCCAGGGCATCCGGACGATCAACCTCTTCCGCGCCCCGACCAGCCGTGGTTCCAATGACCATCATCACCACCGCCAGACCGAGGATAACGATTGTGACGATCGCGCCGATCAGAAGAATACGAGCCGTTCGCATGACTTTTGAGCCTTGATCAGCATCCACAGCATCCCCTCCACTCCATTTCACAGGTTTTAACACCGATTTCCATCCATGGTGCCATTTTGCCGGGAGATCTCTCGCCATTATACATCCATGATAAGTTGATCCCGAAGAATGAAAAATTGAAAAAAAGCGATCGAAATAGCCCGCCTCAGAATGGAGCCGCCAATCTGGATAAAAACTGATTCGCCTGGGCTTTGACCGAGTCACGCTCTTCTCTGCTCAAATATCGCAGGCCTGCGGTCATGCGGCGAATGGCAC
Organism: uncultured Anaerolineaceae bacterium; assembly: GCA_964353875.1. Taxonomy (GTDB): domain Bacteria; phylum Chloroflexota; class Anaerolineae; order Anaerolineales; family E44-bin32; genus MGNI01. The sequence continues at coordinate 2,379 of CAYGXU010000151.1, forward strand.
AATTCGAATGCAGGATGACTTGATGTTGAAAGAAGAAATTCAATAAAGCAGTTTATGGAGATAGCGCCTAGCTCCAATCTGCTATTATGATCTTCCAGCAAAAATCCCTGTAATTATTCAGGCCAATTCCATGATCTTCTTAGCATTACATCGCAATACTAGGCTCCGTATGATTTACTTGGCCTTACCCCCCTATCATCCCCCCATTTGCGCCACGAAAATCCCGTTTGGGAGTTCCTTGAATAGCGCAAATGGGGGGATAGAGGGGGGTCATAGACGAATCGGAATGAAAGAGGATAGGCCTGAGCAGTCACAAACCCAATAAACTCACCTTGGCATTTAAGCTTTCGTTAAAACAGTTGGGACAACCCACACAATTCCTTCACAACATTCTAACAACATTTATAAACTCGATGCCTATACTACAGGAGATTGCTCCAAACTCACTCAGGAGGGGAAGAGCCCATGTTTTCAAAGATCGGCAAGAAAGGTTTATGGATCGTTTTGGGTTTACTGATCCTGGCGAGCGCCGGCGGATTCGCCTACTATCGGCAAGTGGTTCTGCCGAGCCAGACAACCGTGGAGGAACCGGAAATTCAAACTACTGTTGTTCGTCAAGGGGATCTGGTCATCTATGCCAGCGGCTCCGGCACACTGATTGTCATGAATGAAGTCGTATTGGGATTTGGCACCGGTGGTCCCTTGGCCGAACTGCATGTACAAGTTGGGGACAAGGTGAAGACCGGCGACGTATTGGCGATAGAAGGAGAGCGCGAGCAGTTGGAGGCCCAAGTGGCAGCGGATGAGCTGGCTGTTCGAGAGGCCCAAACGGCGCTCGATGATCTCTATGAGAATGCTGACCTTGTGACCGCCCAAGCGCAACTCACTCTGGCCGATGCCAAGGATACGTTAAACACAGCCCAATACACCTGGACCGTTCAGCAGGAGGGCAACCGCGCCAGCCAATCCACCATCGATGCCGCCAAAGCAGAATTGGTACTGGCAGAAGATAGGGTGGATATAGCCTTGAAAGAATACAACCTGTACTACGGACGACCGAAGGATGACCCCGCTAGAGCATTGGCGCTCACAAAGCTGGTCGCAGCTCAGCAGAGTTATGACTCCGCCCTTAGAAAGGTTAATTGGTACCTGGGCGCGCCAACCGAGATCCAACAAGCGCAACTCGACGCCGACCTCGCCATGGCGCAGGCCAAGGTTGGCGAGGCTGAGCGCGCCTATGAACGTGTGAAGGACGGTGCCGACCCAGATGAGATCGCCAGAGCAGAACTACAGCTGACCAATGCAAAGGCTCAATTGGCAATCTCCCAAAGCAACCTGGAAGAATCGATCATCATGGCGCCCATGGATGGGACTATTATGGAGGTCAATGCGCAGCTGGGTCAAGACGTATCGGGTCCATTCATCACCCTGGCCGATCTCAGCCAGCCGTACCTTGAGATTTTCCTGGACGAAACAGATGTAGCCAGTATCGCACTTAATTACGAGGTCGAGGTGATTTTTGACGCTCTTCCCGACCAGGTTTTTACCGGGCGTGTTACCCATGTAGATCCAAGTCTATACAGATCGGGCATGGCATCGGCTATTCGCTCTTTGGCGAAGCTCGATGAAATCGACTCGACAGTTATTGATGACATGCTGGTAGGGATGAGCGCCTCCGTTGATGTTATTGCCGGTCGGGCAGAAGGGGTGGCGTTAGTTCCTGTTGAAGCGCTGCGTGAGCTGTCACCGGGCGAATATGCTGTACTTGTTATGGAAGGAGACGAATTGAAACTCCGCACCGTCGAAGTGGGAATAAACGACTTGACCTACGCCGAAATTAAATCTGGTTTGGAGATCGGCGAGGTGGTCAGCACAGGCATTGTGGAGACGCAATGATGGCTGAAGGAACGCTCATTGAAACGATCGATGTGAGCAAGATCTATGGCATGGGGGAGATCCGCGTGACTGCACTGGATGGGATAAGCATCACCATTGACCGGGGCGGGTTTGTAGCCGTGATGGGGCCTTCAGGCTCAGGCAAGAGTACTCTGATGAATATCCTTGGATGTCTGGATCGCCCAACGGAAGGTCACTATGTCCTCAATGGCATTGATGTGAGTGAGATGGATCGTGCGCAATTGGCCGGGATCCGCAACCAGCTCATTGGTTTCGTCTTTCAATCCTACAACCTGCTGCCGCGCACATCCGCTTTAAATAATGTCATGGCTCCCTTGCTTTATAACCGAAATCACAGACGCAGTGCCGAGGAACGGGAGGTTAAAGCAACGGCCGCCTTAGAGGCAGTTGGACTTGCGGATCGCATTTATCACCAGCCACAGGAGCTTTCCGGCGGGCAACAACAACGTGTGGCCATTGCTCGTGCACTCGTCAATGATCCCGTCCTTATCCTCGCCGATGAGCCCACAGGCAATCTGGACACCCAATCCGGCGAGGAGATCATGCGATTACTCCAAAAACTAAACCAGGAGGGCCGCACCATCATCATGGTCACCCATAACATAGGGATCGCCGCCCATACACAGCGAACGATCCATCTTATCGATGGGCGAATCGAGAGTGTCGTGCAGAATGGTTCGGGATCAGACTCCTTAGAAAAGGAGAAGATGCTCCATGAATCTCACTGAGTTCCTACATCTGGCATGGGAGAACATCAAGAGTAATAAGATGCGCTCGCTCCTGACCATGCTAGGCATCATCATCGGTGTCGCCTCCGTGATCATCATGATCTCCATCAGCGCCGGAACCGAGGCTTCTATTGAAGAGCAAATCACCGGTCTGGGTTCGAACCTGGTATATGTCACAGCCAGTTTCAGCCGTGGCGGTGCTCGTATGATCTCGCCTATGGGCGGAGGGTCTGAGGGGGGTCTGGTCTATGACGATGCCTTCGCCATCGCCGATGAAGTCAATGGAGTGGCCGCTGTGGTCGTCGAGCAGAACTCCTCAGAGACGGTCAAAGTTGGGGATGTGACACTGGATGAAGTGACGATCGTGGGCAGCACTCCTGATTTCCCCTCCGTGCGCGACATGGACATAGATGAAGGTCGATACTTCAACTTACGTGAAGTCGAACGAAAGCAGAAGGTCGCTGTACTCGGTTATACCTTAGCTCAGGAGCTATTCGGCGATGCGGATCCCATCGGTCAGGTGGTCAATGCGGGAGATACAAAACTGACCGTGATCGGCGTGTTTTCCGAACGGGGCATGGTAAGCGGCGTGGACTTCGATCTGCAGCTTTATACGCCGATCACGGTCGTCTTTCAAAAATTCACACCATCCATGTTCGCTCGTTTCATGGGGGATAGCGTGCGTATTATTTACGTTAAAATCGAAAACATTGAGGCGATGGAAAGCGTCATTCAACAGATTTCGCTCTTGCTTGCGAAGCGACACGATGTTTCTTTGGACGAGGCTGATTTTAATGTGACGACGCAGCAAGATATCATCCAAACCCAGGAGTCGACGACGGCTGCATTCCGTGACCTACTGGCCTGGGTGGCGGGAGTATCTTTGATCGTGGGCGGTATCGGCATCATGAACATCATGCTGGTTAGTGTGACCGAGCGCACGCGTGAGATCGGCATCCGGCAATCCATTGGCGCCACTCCCAACGATATCCGCTGGCAATTCCTGACCGAGGCGCTGCTCCTGAGCCTGGTCGGTGGACTTATCGGCGCGTTGGCTGGTGTGGGCGGCGCGCGGGTCTTTAGCGCCGTCAGCGAGATGCGTACCGTGGTCCTGCCTGCTTCGATCCTGCTGGCCTTCGCCTCAGCTGCCATTGTGGGTGTTTTCTTCGGTTTTTACCCGGCAAATAAAGCCGCTCAATTGGATCCAATCGAGGCATTGAGGCATGAGTGAGGGGTGGGAGGAAGAAAGGCGAAACGTAAAAAGTAAAACGTAAAGACTAAAACGTAAGGAGTAAAACGTAATTTCAATATTGGGGCATAAAGGAGTAAAGAAGTGAA